>JBGTMM010000485.1:0-3167 GCA_041743635.1 Bythopirellula sp. | reverse complement strand
GGGCGAGCTCGTCGCCGGCGTGTTGCTTGGCCCCACGGTGTTCGGTGCGCTGTCCCCCGAGTGGCAAAGCATTTTGTTTCCGCTCTCAGGGCCCAACTCGATTGTGCTGCATGGTATCAGCACGCTGGCCATCGTGCTGTTCTTGTTGGTGGCCGGGTTGGAAGTCGATCTTTCAATTGTCTGGAAACAGGGCCGGACAGCGGTCAAGGTGGGCTTGCTGGGCACGGTTGTGCCGTTCCTTATGGGACTCGTTGCGGCTTGGCTGATCCCCGACTTGCTGGGAAGACCGCAGGGGGGCGATCCGCTGATCTTCGCGATGTTCTTGGCGACGGCTATGTCGATTTCCGCTTTGCCCGTGATTATCAAGACATTGATGGACCTTAATCTCTATCGCACCGATCTGGGGATGGTGGTGGTGAGCGCGGCGATTTTTAATGATCTCATCGGCTTCACGCTGTTTGCGATCATTTTGGGCATGATCGGCTCGCACGACACGGGACTGACCATCGTTTCGACAATCGTGCTGACGCTGTTGTTTGCTGGCTTGGTGCTGACGGTCGGCCGCTGGTTTGTGCATTGGTCGCTGCCGGTGTTGCAAGCCTACACGCATTGGCCTGCGGGGGTGCTGGGCTTCATCGTGACGCTGGGACTTTTTGGCGCGGCATTCACCGAGTTCATTGGCATTCACGCGATCTTCGGTTCGTTCATTGTGGGGGTAGCGATTGGGGCTTCCGACCATTTGCACGAGCGAACCCGCGTGATGCTCGCGGAATTTGTGTCGTTCATTTTCGCGCCGGTGTTTTTTGCGAGCATTGGCTTGCGGGTGAATTTCGTCACGCGGTTTGATCTGTCGCTAGTGAGTTTGTTGTTGGTGTTGGCTTGCGCGGGAAAATTGCTGGGAGCGGTGGGAGGCGCCCGCTGGGGTGGCATGCCTGCGCGCCAAGCGTGGGCGGTGGGTTATGCGATGAATGCTCGGGGCGCGATGGAGATCATTCTGGGGGTGTTGGCGCTTGAGGCGGGTGTGATTGGCCAACGGTTGTTCGTGGCGCTGGTGGTGATGGCGATCGTCACCAGTGTGATGAGTGGCCCGCTGATGCGTTGGGTCTTGCAACAGCGAAAACCCCATCGTTTGCTGGGAATGCTTTCACCCAAGTTGTACAAGCAAGATATGCTGGCCACCTCGCGTCGTGAAGCGATTGGCGAATTGGCGGCGCTCGCGCATCAGTATTACGACATCGATTTGGAAACCGTGGAGAATTTGGCGTGGCAGCGGGAAGAAATCACGGCCACTGGCATCGGCAACGGCGTGGCGATTCCCCATGCGCGAATTGCCGGCTTGAAGGAGGCGATCGTGGTGGTGGGCATCTCCGAGCCGGGCATCAATTTCGACGCCCCCGACGGCCAGCCGGCGCATGTTCTGTTTCTGCTCTTGACCCCCGGGGATGATCCGACCGTGCAACTGGGGTTGTCCGCCAATATCGCGCAAACCTTCCGCGACCCCGATTCGCTGCAGTTTGTGCTGCGGGCGGCGAACTTTACGGAGTTGCTGGCGGCGCTGAAGATTTTGGAATCGAGATAGGAAAATTAGCCACGGATGAAACACGGATTGAACACGGCCATTCAATTGAACACGGTCACGCAATAGTAAAAAGCTTTTCCCTTCCCCCCACAACGACACTTGCTACCAGCAGAGGTAACGCTCTCAATCATCCGTGTTTAATCCGTGAAATTCCGTGGCCGTTATAAGAAGCTGTTTCAAAACCGTGGGCTAGCGCCCAGCGGCTAATAGAATCAGCCGGAACGCGCTAGCGTCCGGTTTTGGACGCGGGGTTTTGAAACAGCCTATAAGTATTATTTGGATAGATTTCCCGAAACCTGCGGGCATCCAAGGGGTTGAATTCTTTGAGGCACCATAATCGGCCCGAAAAATCGACAGGCGAGCCGCCTGTGACTACGACAATCAAGAGGAAAAATCATGAAACTGGCAATCTTTTTGTTGGGAATGGCCATTGCTTTTGCGATCACTTCCCGTGGTTGGGCACAGGAAGAAGATGAACGTCCGCGGCGTGATGGCGCGATGCGCGAGGAAATGATCAAAGAATTTGATGCTGACAGCGATGGCAAGCTCAATGATGACGAGCGACAAACGGCGCGCGAAGCCATGCGCGAGCGGGGGGATCGGCCGGATGGTCGTCGCGGTCGGCAAGGTCGGGGACAGGGTCAGAACAGAGAACGGAGCGGCGAAGGTCGGCCAGCACCTCCTGACCCCAATAAGCTGTTCGATGAATTCGATGCCGACAAGGATGGCCAACTGAGCCGTGAGGAGTTTATGAAACTGAGCGAAACTCAGCGTGAGCGTCGTGGTTCGCGTCCACCACGAGAAGGTGGTCCGCCGCGACGTGGTGATAAAAATCGACCTGGACCTCCTGCGGGCGACAAGGATTTTGGCCCGCGCCCCCCTTTGCAAAATCAAATTGATGGCACACCCGGACAGCCGCGTGACGGAGAATTTGGACCACCTCGGGGACCGCGCGGGCCGGAAAGCCGTGGACCTCAGGGTCGTGGACCTCGCGGAGGTGGTGGACCTGAGGGTAGGGGTGGACCTGATCCGAATCAGATTTTCGATCGATTCGATGAAAATGGCGACGATCAACTTAGTCGCGAGGAGTTCATCGAGATGAGCGACCGACTGCGTGAGATGCGCGAGCGTTTTGGAGAAGGAGGTCCACGCGGACCTCGTGGCGACGGATTCGGTCGGCCTCCTCGACCGCAACGGCCGGAGGGGGAGCCGGGTGTCGAGAGTGAGGCACCTGAAGACGACGATGAATCGGCGTGAGGGGTATTGAATACAACGAAGTAAGATTGCCCGCGAATGGCGCGAATCAGCGGCTAATAAGAAAAATATTATTCGCGTCCATTCGCGATATTCGCGGGCCTGTATAAGTATTTGAGGGTGTCCGGGAATTGAATTGATGTAAGCGCAAGGGCCTCCATGGGTTTATGTTTCTGCTACCAAGTAGAAACTGCCTCCCAATGGAGGACCCAAGCATGGGCAAGCGTGCCGAGGGGGGCACGCGTTTGGCGGCGTTGGTCAGGATGGCCTTGCCGTTGTGTAAGCAAGCGGAACGAAACCACCCACGGACGGGGCCGGGCAGAAAGCCCGAGCA
>JBGTMM010000484.1:0-4561 GCA_041743635.1 Bythopirellula sp. | reverse complement strand
CGACCAAATCGCGATAGCGGAACATCACTCGCGCCCGTTCGACGGCCGGCGTCTCACTCCAGTCGGGAAGAGCCGCCGCCGCCGCGGCGACCACCTCGGCCGTCTCCTCCGCGTTGCAAAACGGAACGCGGGCGATCACCTTGCCGGTGGAGGGGTTGTAGACATCACCCCCCTCGTTTGAAGAACTCTTGTGCCACCGTCCACCTGAGAGGACGGGAACAACAGGAACGGCGGAAGTAGCTGTGGTAGGCATGAGTAAGACCTTCTGATGTATAACGTCATTCTGAGGGGAGCTCTGCGACCCGAAGAATCTAGGTTCAGTCATCGCACGTTTTCAATACGTGTGAGTAGTGGAACCTAGATCCTTCGGTCGGCAAGCCTCTCTCAGGATGACAAAAGGCAGGCCTCTCTCTCAGGATGACAATAATGCTAGTTAACGAACGTACTATCCGCAAAACTATTGGGTTCTAGTCACTCGAATCGCAACAAGTTATCATAGCCGAGGTTAGAAAATTTTACCAACGTGCTGGTTTCATGTCATTGGTTTTTTGTTTTGGCGGCCAAGCTTTAGGAGCCTACGATGCCGAGAATTGTCCGTGGTGGGCTTATTCAAGCCAGCCTTTGCGAGCCGGTCACGTCCGGCGTTCAAAAAGTCAAGCAAGCGATGATCGACAAGCACGTGGCGCTGTTGGCCGACGCCGCCGAGAAGGGCGTCGAAGTCGTTTGCATGCAGGAGCTGTTCTACGGCCCGTACTTCTGCGCCGAGCAGGACCCCAAATGGTATGAGCTGACCGAGCGCGTGCCCGATGGCCCAACGACCAAGCTCATGCAAGAGCTCGCCAAGAAACACAAAATGGTGATCGTCGTCCCCATGTACGAGGAAGACCTCACGGGCGTTTATTACAACACGGCATCGGTGATTGACTCGACGGGCGAATATCTCGGCAAGTTCCGCAAGATGCACATCCCCCATTGCAATCCCGGCTTCTGGGAGAAGTTTTACTTCCGCCCCGGCAACATGGGCTACCCCGTGTTCGACACGAAGGTCGGCAAGGTCGGCGTTTATATTTGCTACGACCGCCACTTCCCCGAGGGTGCCCGTTGCCTCGGGCTGAACGGGGCCGAGATAGTATTCAATCCTTCGGCGACCGTCGCGGGCTTGAGCGAATATCTGTGGAAGATCGAACAACCGGCCCACGCCGTCGCCAATCAATATTTCGTCGGCGCGATCAATCGGCCCGGTTTTGAAGAGCCCTGGCGGATCGGCGAGTTTTACGGCCAAAGCTATTTCTGCGACCCGCGCGGCCAGTTCATCGCCCAAGCCGACCGTTCGGGAGATGCCATCGTCGTGGCCGACATGGATTTGGACTCGATCCGCGACGTGCGCAACACCTGGCAATTCTTCCGCGATCGCCGGCCGGACAGTTACGATGAGATTGTGGCGGGGTAAGATCAGCCTTCGGGATCGTCCAAGATTTTCTGCAGTCGTGAAGCGAGTTCGGGCGGCAGTTTCGCCGGCCAATTTGCGTCGATAAGTCCTACTTCGATGAGGTCGCGCAAATCGACCTTATCGTCCAGTTTGAAGCGGCTTAATTGAAATACGACGAGATTAAGCAATGCAACCACTGGAATGTTGTTAACTATTTCGGTCACTTGCAGCGTTGGGATTTCCAAGCTATTGTCCGTCAATCGCTCTCCTGCAAAATATGCTCGATCATTCCAGCGGTCCTGGAGATTGTGCTCGTTGCGAAACAGCAAATGGTCGGCTTTCAGGTCGGGGGTCAATCTCAGCGGCATCATTGTCTGAATGACTAGATCGGATTTCTGTCGGTTTACAAGGAATTCGATATTCCGATATTGGCGGACATACGAAGGATCGGCACTTTCGATCCAAACATAGGTCGCGTTACTTGTAAAAAGTGCGAAAGGGATTCCTGCCTCTTGAAGCGAGGTGACAATCGCTGCCTGCCGTTCTTGTACGAATCGTTGCGCTTCAAACATTAGCAGGATCTCGTGTAAACACCTTCATCAGCACCAAATACACCACAAACGACACCCCAAAGCTGATGAACCAAGCGTAGTGGTAGAGGTCGGCCCAGAACGGCGGGACGGATTCTGTCCAACTGTCGGAGACGGCGGCCAGAAAGCCAGGCACGCATGGCGCAATGCCCAGCATCAACGCGATCATGGCCCACGGGTTAAAACCGCCACGATACCAATACGGTCCTTCGCGGCGATAAAGACCGGCGAGATCGAGTTTTGTCTTACGCAATACGAGATAGTCGGCGAGCAACACGCCGCCGACCGCACCCAGCAGCGCGGAATACGCCACCAGCCAGCGGAAGATATAACCGGTGGGGTCTTCAACCAATCTCCAGGGCTGAATGAGAATGCCGATGACACCCGTGATGAACCCCCCAGTGCGGAAAGATATCCACCGCGGCGCGAGATGCGCAAAATCGTTCGCGGGGCTCACGACGTTCGCGGCGATGTTGGTGGCGAGCGTCGCGATGCAGAGCGAGAGCATCGCCACAATGAGCACAACAGGGTTCGTAAATTTGGTGAGCACAATCACGGGATCCCAAATTGTTTCGCCGTAGATCACCGCAGTCGCGCTGGTAACGGCGATTCCAATGAACGAAAACAAAGCCATCGTGGTCGGCAAACCGAGCGCTTGGCCCAGGGCTTGGTCGCGCTGCGAGTAGGCGTAGCGGCTAAAGTCGGGGATATTGAGCGACAACGTGGCCCAGAAACCGACATTGGCCGTCAGCGAGGCAAAAAAGAAGGGCCAGACCTGGCCGGCCTTGGCTTGGCCACTTTCAAACGCGGAAGGCTTGGCAAGCATCGGCCCAAAGCCGTTTGCCGCGTAATAGGCCCAAGCCAAGAGAACTAGCCCGAGGCCAATCAATAAGGGGGCCTTAATGTTCAATAGAATCCGAATCGACTCGATCCCCTGATAGATCACCCACATGTTGATCGCCCAGAAGAACATAAAGCAACCCACCTGGGCCGCATTGATATCGACGACGGGCAATTTTTCAAGCGCGTCCCACGCAGGAATAAACTTCACCAAAATCTTGTAAATCGCCCAGCCGCCGATCCAGGTTTGAATTCCAAACCATCCGCACGCCACCAGCGCCCGCAAGAGCGCCGGAACATTCGCGCCGAGAATTCCAAACGATGGGCGGCAATAAACCGGGAAGGGAATGCCATACTTCGTCCCGGCATGGGCGTTGAGCACCATCGGCACCAAGACGATCACGTTGCCGAGAAAAATCGTGAGAATCGCCTGCCACCAGTTCATCCCCTCTTCAATCATGCCCGAGGCGAGCATGTAGGTCGGCACGCAGGCCGACATTGATATCCAGAGCACGGCCATGTCGCGCATCGACCACCGCCGGCCACTGCGCGGCACAGGGGCCATGTCGTGGCTGAAATAAGGGGAGTTCGAGAGATCGGTAGTGAGCTCGACGATGCCGTCGTTTGCGGTCGCTGGTTGAACGAAAGAATCAGCCATTGCGTGATCCCCGGTTGAGTTGCTTATTCGCTATCGTCCGCCACCTGAGGCCGATTATGCCCCGAACGTAATCGTATGTATATCAAGGCATGTTGAGCCAATGCCCTCTTCTGGGCAAGACCAATCTCACTCGCTAGAATTGAAGACAAATCGCATTCTACTCGTTCCCAAGCTCCGCTTGGAAACGCCGCTCCTGGAAGCTCCGCTTCCGCTACCTCGACGATGACAAGAACCCGCTACAGAATACTTGAAACAGAATATCCGTACTTCATGACCTGTACGGTAGTCGGATGGTTGCCGTTATTCACAAGAAGTGAAGCGGTAGAAATAATCCTTGATTCGTGGCGCTATTTGCAAAGAGAGCGAGAGTTCAAATTGTTTGGCTATGTCATCATGGAGAATCATTTACATCTGATAGCGAGTGCTCCGGAGTTGCCGATAGCGATGAAGGATTTCAAGTCGTACACGGCGCGCCAGATAGTTGACCTTTTGGAATGTCGCGCGGCTCGAACGATCCTTAGTCAATTGCAAGCCCATAAACTGCGATATAAGCTACAAAGTACCTATCAGGTGTGGCAAGAGGGGAGCCAGCCAAAGCAAGTACGGAACGAAGCCATAATGAGACAGAAGTTGGAATACATCCATTACAATCCAGTAAAGCGGGGATATGTGGATGAGCCCGAGCACTTGCGATATTCAAGTGCCAGGAATTATGCGGACCGAGAGGGGCTGATTGAGGTAATCACGGATTGGATATAGATAGCGATGGTGTTGAATGCAATGGAAGCGGAGCTTCGGGGAGTTGCGTTTCCAAGCGGAGCTTGGGAACGAGGAACGAGGTTTACTCGTTCCCAAGCTCCGCTTGGTAACGCCATTTTTAACGCCATTTTTGAATGCTATGCTTGGTAACGAGAATTTAATATCATGAACGAAAAACTGCAACTCCCCCTCTGCGATTATAACCCAGTACCCTATAACGGCCCGACGCGCGAACAGGTGATCGCCTTGCGGCATCAATACGTTTCGCCGGGGGTGATCACCTAT
>JBGTMM010000483.1:0-12726 GCA_041743635.1 Bythopirellula sp. | reverse complement strand
GATGGCCGTGCCGTTGAGGGTGTGGACCAGGTTAGTGCCCTTCTCGCCCTTGACCTTGCAGCGGATATTGAGGCGGCGGGCTTGGTAGTCGGTGCAGTTCGAAGTGCTGGTGACTTCGCCATATTCGCCGGCATTGCCGCGGCCCGGCATCCAGGCTTCGAGATCGAACTTGCGATAGGCCGGGCCACCCAAATCGCCGGTGGCGGTGTCGATCACGCGGTAGGGGATCCCCAGGCCGTCGAAAATCTTGCACTCCAGATCGCAGAAATGCTGGTGCATCGCTTCGCTTTGCTCCGGGAGCGTGAAGGCAAACATTTCGATCTTGGTGAATTGATGCACACGGTACAAGCCCCGCGATGCGCGACCGGCGGCACCCGCCTCGGTACGGAAGCAATGGCTCACACCGCACATTTTTAAAGGCAATTTTTCCGCTTCCAAGACTTCACCCGAATACAACCCGCCAAGCGTAATTTCCGCGGTGGCAACCAGGTTGAGATCGAAATTCTCGACGGAGTAAATCTGTGTCTCGGGGCCACGGGGAATGAAGCCGATCCCTTGCAGAATCTCGCCGCGGGCGACGTCGGGAGTGATCGTGGGGACAAAACCCTCGCCCACCAGAAATTGCACCGCATATTGTTGGAGCGCGAGCTCCATCAGCGCCGCTTCATTCTTCAAAAAATAAAACCCATTGCCAGCGATGCGTGCGCCCCCTTCGAAGTCAATGAGATCGTGTTGTTCGGCAAGCGCGACGTGGTCAAGCACGGGGAAGCTGAATTTACGAACTTCGGGGCCGCCACGGCGGATTTCGCGGGCGTGATCTTCGCCACCCACTGGTGCCTCGGGATGCGTGAGGTTCGGCATGCTACGATAGATGGCCCCCCCCTCGGCGGTGAGGCGATCGATTTCAATCTGCAATTTTTCCTTCTGCTCGCGGAGCGCCCGGCCCTCTTCTTTCCGCTGCTCGCGCTCGGCGTCATCCTTGGCAGCGCCAATCGACTTGCTCACGACGTTGGCCTGCCGCGAGAGTTCCTCGACTTCCTGCTGCATCTGGCGACATTCGGTCTCCAAGTGCGCAAAGCGATGAACATCGGCCTTCACACCCCGCACCTCACAGTTTTTTTGGACGATCTCAGGATTCTCAAGAATGAATCGTTTGTCGAGCATGCGCGCTACACTTCCTGACTGACTTTGGCCAAGCAGTCCCACAGGGCGGCGCTCGTGCGAATGCCGCGATGGTAGTCGGACAGCGTAAATTTTTCGTTCGGGGAATGTAGGTTATCGTCGTTTTGACCCCAGCCCAACAGCAACACGTCCGCACCGAGCTGGTCGGCGAACTTGTTGACAATGGGAATCGAGCCCCCCTCACGCATCATGACCGGTCGTTTGCCGAAGCCGATCTCGATGGCGTCTGCTGCCGCTTCCAGATAGGGACTCTCCAAGGGCATCACGATGCCCGGGGCACCGTGAAAATCAATCGGTTCCATCGTGATCCCAGGTGGCACGAGTGGCTCGAGCAACTGCTTGAGGCCCGCGAGAATCTTTTGGGGATCTTGATTGGGAACCAATCGAAAGCTGAATTTGGCCGACGCCCGGCCGGGGAGGACCGTCTTGGCCCCCTCGCCTTGATATCCGGAAGTCAAACCGCAAATGTCAAACGTGGGCCGCGCCCAACGCCGTTCGAGCGTGCTGTAACCCACTTCACCGGTGACGCCGTTGATTCCGAGGTCTTTTTTGAATGCTGCTTCGTCGAAGGGGAGCGCACGAAACTCCTCGCGCTCACGATCCGTCAGAGGCACGACGTCGTCGTAAAAACCCTTAAGTTGGATCCGTCCGTCGGCATCGATGATCGCGCTAAGCATCTTGCAAAGTGCGATTGCCGGGTTGGTCACGCCACCGCCGAACACGCCCGAGTGCAAATCGCGATTCGGACCGGTGAGAAAAATTTCGCAGTACGCGATTCCGCGTAATCCGTAGGTAATTGCCGGCACGCCGGGGGCGAATTGGCTCGTGTCGCTGATCACCACGCAATCGCAAGCCAGCTTTTCGGTGTTCTTGGCGAGAAAATCATCCAAATGTTCGCTACCGACTTCTTCTTCGCCTTCGATGAGAAATTTCACTTGGAGGGGAAGCTGCTGCTGCGATTTGAGCCACGCCGCGACGCTATGCACATGCGTGAGCATTTGGCCCTTGTCGTCGGTCGCACCGCGGGCAAAGATCGCCCCGTTGCGCACGGTTGGCTCGAAAGGTGGCGTGGTCCACTTGTCCAAGGGGTCGGGAGGCTGCACGTCGTAATGGCCATAAACGAGCGCGACCGGCGCACCAGGCACGGCGGGCGTTTCGGCATAGACGATCGGATGGCCGGGGGTGCCGATCAACTCGGGAGAGAGACCGATCCCGGTGAGATGGTCGAACAACCATTCGGCGGCGCGGCGCACATCCGGGGCAAATTTGGAATCGGCGCTGACGCTCGGAATCCGCAACAATTCGGCCAAGTCGGCTTCGTGCTGCTCACTGTTTCTGTCGACGAAGTCGAGAACTTGCTTGACGGTTGCTGATGTCACGGCGGGCAAATGTTTTTTGAGGAATACGACTAAAAGGGGCGACACGTGTCGCGGAATTGCCTCGGTGCAACGTGCCCTTTGGGCCGCTACGTGCCGGGGAGTTCCCCCGACAGGAGGGAATCTAATATAATGCGGCACCTGCCCCTGTGCTACAAGGGGACTGGGCCACAAGGGTATTGAGCCACAAGGTACAACCGAGCGCTTTGCGGCCAGTCGGGTGGGCTTGCCGCAATTTACAAGGAACACAGGTCATGGATTGGGAGCAAGAGGATGACGACGAGGGGACGGTGACCGTGGCTCCCGTCAAACAGGAGGCTCCGGACAAAGAGCGACGACGGCAACCGCGTTATAACGTGTTGTTGTGGGACAGCGACGACCATACTTTTGAATACGTTGAAAAGATGCTAAAGGAGCTTTTCGGCCACGAAAAAGAACAGTGCCAGAAAATCGCCAAGGCGGTGGACAAAGACGGCAAAGCGGTGGTGCTGACCACCACCCGCGAACACGCGGAACTCAAGCGCGACCAAATCCACGCCTACGGCAAGGATCATCTTGAAGCCAGCAAAGGTTCGATGTGGAGCACTATCGAGCCGGTGGAATAGGGTAGGAAAGGGGGAGGGCGGAAGGCGGAGGGGGGAAGGAAATGCATGAAGAATGAATCCTTGCGAGATCGCACGAAGAAGTTTGCACTTCGCGTTATTCGCTTGTTCGGAGCTTTGCCTCACACGACTGATGCTCAGACCATAGGAAAGCAGTTGCTTCGCTCGGGAACTTCGGTCGCTGCAAACTACCGCGAGGCATCGCGTGCAAGATCAGATGCTGAGTTGAAATCAAAACTTGGCATCGTTGAACAAGAACTAGGCGAATCGCTTCTATGGATGGAGTTATTAGTTGAATCTAAAATTATTGATGAAGCGAAGCTCAAGGATTTAATGTTGGAAGCCAATGAGTTACTTGCCATGACAGTCGCGGCAATTAGGACAATGAAATCGCGTGAGTGATTCTTCTGATCCACCTTCCCCTTTCCCCCTTCCGCCGTCCCCCTTTCCGCCATGAAACTCAAAACCATCACCCTCGGTTGCAAGGTTAATCAGTACGAAACCGAATTCTTGCGCGAGGGCCTCTTCAGCATCGGCTACCAAGATGCCGCCGAGGAAGATCTGGCTGATTTGTGCGTCGTTAACACTTGCACTGTTACCGCGGAAGGCGACAGCAAGAGCCGGCAGATCATTCGCCGACTGGCGCGGGAAAATCCAGCGAGCAAGATCGTGGTGATGGGTTGCTATGCGACCCGCGCACCGGAGGAAGTCGCCGCACTTCCCAATGTGACCGAGGTACTCACCGACAAGCGAGAACTTTCCGATTTGCTCGGCCGCTTTGGCGTGACCGATGTGCCGACGGGGATTTCCGGTTTCGGCCGACGGCATCGAGCATATGTCAAAGTGCAAGACGGTTGCCTGCTGCGTTGCAGTTTCTGCATTATCCCCCTGGTGCGGCCGGAACTCGCGAGTCGCCCCATCGTGCATATTCTCGATGAAGTCCGCCGACTTGTGGACAATGGTTACCGCGAAGTGGTGCTGACCGGGATTCACTTGGGTCATTACGGTGTGGATTGGAATCGCCACGAACCCAAGGAAAACTGGACGCGGCTGTCGCATTTGGTGCGATCAATCGCGGAACTCCCCGGCGATTTTCGTGTGCGGCTCTCCAGCATCGAGGCCACGGAAGTCACCCGTGAATTGATCGATGTGATGGCCGACCACGCCGAAAAAATTTGTCCCCATCTGCATATCTCGATGCAAAGTGGCAGTGACAGCGTCTTGCGGAGAATGCGGCGGCGGTGGGGCAGACGGCGGTTTATCGACCGCTGCGAACTCTTGAAAGAACGGCTTGATCGGCCGGCGATCACGACCGACATCATTGTGGGCTTTCCCGGCGAGACGGACGCCGAATTTGCCGAGACGTGCGAGACAGCACGACAGGTGGGATTTTCTAAGATTCACATCTTTTCCTTTAGCGCGCGACGGGGTACACCCGCGGCCGACATGCCCGGGCAACTGTCCAAGCAAGTGAAGCACGAGCGTGGCCAGGAACTCGCGCGGGTGGAAGCGGAGTTACGGGCGAAATATTTTGCGAGTCTCGAAGGGAAACGACTTCGCGTGCTCGTGGAATCACCGCTCGAAGGCAAGCCGAATCGCGTCGTGGGAACTTCTTGCCGCTATGCAACCGTGGAACTTCCCAGCGCATTGGCCGATTGCGGAGAATTTATAGACGTGATTGCCGGCCCAGCAAGTGATGGACGGATTACTGCTGCTCGCTAAGCCGCTTGCGGCTTAGCGAGCCAAAAGTCTCATTAACTCAACTTTTAACTCAGGCAAACAGACAGTTCAACAATGACGCTAAAACACAATAAACTATGGTTCACTTGTTTTGTACTATTGACCCTGAACGCAACTTCACCACTCTCCGCTGAAAACTGGCCGCGCTTTCGCGGGCCGACGGGGCAAGGAATTTCTGGCGAGACGGGGCTGCCAACCCAGTGGAGCCCGGACGAAAACATTGCGTGGAAAACGGAGATCCCGGGTGAGGGCTGGTCGTCGCCCATCGTGTTCGATGATCGAGTGTTCGTGACGTCGACCACCGACGAGGGCAAATCGTGCCACGTCATTTGCGTGGATCGCCGCTCGGGAGAGATTCTGTGGAATACGAAAGTTTTCCAGCAGGTTCCCAAGCACAAACGGGACGACAATTCCCATGCGACTCCCACTCCCACGACCGATGGCGAACACATCTATGCGGTCTTTAGCTCGGGCGGCATTGCGGCGCTCGACATGGAGGGCCACATCGCGTGGACAAATCACGACGTGGAATTCTTTAGCCAACATGGCTTGGGGGCCTCGCCAATCCTGCATGAAAATCTGCTGATCATGCCTTACGACGGCAGCAGCGAGGATGAAGATTCGCTCTTTGGTTTCAAAAAGCCTTGGGATGGTGCCGTGTTGCTGGCACTCGACAAGGATTCCGGCAAAGTCGCCTGGCGAGGAAGTCGCGGCCTCTCGCGGCTAGCCCATGTGACGCCCAATGTTCTTACTCAAAATGGCTCGACGCAACTTGTGAGCGCCGCCGGAGACGTGATCCAAGGCCACGATCCGACAAATGGCAAACTCATTTGGACGGTTCACAGTCAGGGCGAAGGAGTGGCCCCTTCCATCGTGCTCGCCGACGAGCTGATTTACAGTTGCTCCGGCTTTGAGGAACCGACCATTCGTGTGGTCCGCACCGGCGGCAAGGGTGACATTACCGACACGCACATCGCATGGGAGCAAAAACAGGGTGTTCCCGCGCTGTCATCGCTCCTCTATGTCGAGCCGCATATTTACGCCGTGACCGACACGGGGATCCTCAACTGCTTCGACGCCAAGACAGGAGAAGAAGTTTGGCAAAAACGCATCGGCGGAAAACATTCCTCCTCGCCCATTTATGCCGAGGGTAATATCTATTTCCTCACGGAACTCGACGGCGAGACAATTATCATCAAAGCCGGCGACAAATACGAAGAAGTCGCTCGAAATGTGCTGGGAGAAACCTGCAAGGCGTCAATCGCCGCGTCCCAGGGGACCTTGTTAATCCGCTCGGATAAACATCTGTTTTGTGTGGGCGAGTAATCTAGAGACGAGTAATGTTTTTGTCTCCAGGAATAATTCTAACGATCTCGATCGTATCGTTGATGAAGCGATGGAAGATAACATAACGACCAACTGAAACCGATCGCATGTTGTCACCAAGCTCCGGGCACAATTGCCCCATTTCAGGGTTATGAGCCAGCCGTTGACAACGCTGTTCTATTTTCTCAACCCACCTATCCGCAGCGGTAAAATTGTCGGCCGCGATGTACTCCATGATGGCCGTCAAATCAGCCCAGGCGGCGGATGTATAGCGAACTCGGCTCATTGAGCCGTGCTCTTGATTCGGTTGAGCTCTGCGCGCAATGAATCAAAAACCTCATCGTGTTCGTGCAACTCGTCTCGATCAGCTTGATCGATTCCGATCTGGATTTGTGCCTTGCGCTCTTGTTGAACCTTTAACAATCGCATGCCATCGGCAACTGCATCCTGTACGGAAGGATACTGTCCTGCCGCCACTAGCGATTGGACATATTGCGATGCATCGGGAGTAAGTTGGATGTTCATGACAATGTCCTCGCTACACGTTGGTCAACTTATCTATCATAAGCCAATCACGGGGAAAATCAATCGTGTAACACTTTTTCCGCTTCCTCACACAGCCGTCTAGCCTCCTCGGCCGTTGGGGCCTCGGCGAAGATGCGCACGATGGGTTCGGTGTTGCTGCCACGAATGAGGAGCCACTTATTGGGCCAGTCAAGCCGCAGGCCGTCGAGGCAATCGCACTTGGCGTCCGCAAAATGCTTTTGCAAAGCCATAAATGAGGAAGCCACTTGCTCCGATGGCAATGTGAGCTTCGACTTGTGAATAGCGTAGCGCGGCAGTTCCGCGACTAGTGCGCTAACGGACATTTCCCGCGCGACCAGCGCATCGAGTACCAATGCCATCCCGACAAAACTATCCCGCACCAAGCCGACGCGGGGATCAATCACGCCGCCGTTCCCTTCCCCGCCGAGCACCGCATTCTCGGCGAGCATCAGATCGACGACATTGGCTTCGCCAACCTTCGAGCGAAAAAATGGCACGCCATATTTCTCTGCGATGTCTTGTGTCATGCGGCTGGTGGAACAGTTGGTGACCACTGGCCCTGGGTTTTTACGCAACTCATGATCGGCCACGAGCGCGAGCGTGTATTCCTCGCCTATATAACAACCCATTTCGTCGATAATCGCCAAACGGTCGGCATCGGGATCTTGGCAGAAACCCACGTCGGCTTTCGCTGCCTTGACTTTGGCGAGAACCGATTGCAGGTTCCCGCACGTCGGTTCAGGGGGATGCGAAAAGAGCCCATCCGGCTTGTCACCAAGCACGGTCACTTCGCAGCCGAGAGCTTCGAGAAGCGGCACGGCCAGCACGCTCCCTGAGCCATGGTTCGCATCGACCAAGACGCGAAATTTCCGCTTTTTGATCCGCTCCACGTCACAGATGGCGAGCACCATGTCTCGATGCGTGGAAATCGTGTCGCCGACGACTTCACACTCACCGAGTTCATCGTAAAGTTTCCACTGCGGCCGGCCGGCGTGAAAACGATCGATCACCTTTTGACCCGCAGCGGCGGGGATCACGCGGCCGGCTGAGTCAAACAGTTTGATGCCATTATATTCGGGCGGATTGTGGCTCGCGGAGATTTGGATTCCCCCCGCAGCCTTAAGCTCACGCACCAACACGCCGGTCGTGGGGGTAGCGGCGATTCCCGCGTCGTTGCAGACGCGTCCCATCGCCAACAGCGCCGACTGCGCCGCTGACTCGATCAACGGCCCCGTATGTCGTCCGTCGCGCGTGACGACCACAGGTCCCGGCGGTAATTCCTCGGCAAACGCGGCGATATAGCGGACGGCAATCTCCGGCGTGAGCGATTTTCCCACGATGCCTCGCAAACCAGAAACACTGATAATCAATTGGCTCATATGCTGTGACTTAGTATTGATGGCTGTCGGCTCTCGGCTGTGTTGAACAGCCAGAATACTATCAGGAAACCACCCCCGACAATATGGTTATAATTGGCACATGGCCGACGACAAACACCACTCGCGACGCGACTTTTTGCAGGGCAAGGCGGCGGCGCGCAGCTTGGCCGACCGCGCCTACGATTGGGCTCAAGAATGGGTCGATTCCGCTCACGAATTGATCGCGGATCGATTTCCTTCTGCGCCAACCATGCATGTTGAAGCCACGCGGCGGGCAATGGCCTGCGAATTTGCCGTCCGCTATCACGACACGGATCGACAGCTTGCTGGTGACGTGCTCGATGCATTTGACGAGATCGAAGCGACTGAAGATCGGCTCACGGTCTATCGCGCCGAGAGCGAAGTGGTCAGCGTCAACCAACATGCGGCCCATGGTCCCGTGACGACCAGTGCGGAACTGTTCACGCTCTTGGAACTCGCTGGAAAATTGCACGGCGAGACGGAGGGTGCGTTCGACATCACGGGAACGCCGCTCTCACGAGTCTGGGGATTCTTCGATCGCGCAGGCCGCTTGCCAAGCGAAGTGGAAATCGCCAAGACCCTCGATCAGGTCGGAATGTCCCAGGTTGCGCTCAACCATGCGACGCGGACCATTCAATTTCTCAAGCCAGGAATGGAGATTAACTTCAACGCGCTGGGCAAGGGTCATGCCTTGGATCGAGCCGCCAAGTTGCTGGATGGGCGCGGAGCGCGCGATTTTCTTTGGCACGGCGGGCGGAGCAGTGTGCTCGCACGGGGCATGAATCGTGGTGACGACCTTGATTGCTGGAGCATCGGCTTACGACACCCGCTCACACCGAATTACCGCCTCGCGGAATTCCATTTGCGAAATCGGGCACTGGGAACTTCCGGCGGAGCCACTCAATTTTTGGAGCACGAGGGGCGTCGCTACAGCCACATTCTCGACCCCCGCACCGGTTGGCCGGCGACAGGCGTTTTCACAGCGACAGTTCTAGCCCCCACGGCCGCCGAAGCAGACGCACTCTCGACGGCGGCATTTGTGCTCGGTCCCGAAGGACTCACCGCGCTCTGTGCAAGTCGCCCCGACATTGGAGTCGTACTGGTGTGTAAGAGCGACACGGAATTCGATATCACTGTGTTTACCGGGAATCTCACGCGCGAGGATTGGACTCCGCTGTGCGATGCTAGAATGTTGACCGTCTTGTAGGCGGATGGTCAGCGACCTCAAAGCCATTGGCTGACCACCGGCCCCTACATCCCACGAGAGAAGATGGACGTAGATTGGCTGATACAACACGGCGGTTACCTGGGTATCGTGCTGCTACTGGTGCTGACCGGTTGTGGGCTGCCGATCCCCGAAGAAATCCCGATCATATTGGCCGGGGTTCTCAGTTCGCAGGGACACTTTGATCCCTGGCTCGCGTTTCTGGCCTGCTTGGTCGGAGCTTTGCTGGGCGACAGCGTGATGTACGCCATCGGCTATCATTTTGGGCATGGCTTGGTGCAACGGCACCCCAAGTTAAGCCGATGGCTGGGGGCCACGCGACATGAAACATTCGACGCGACGGTCGAGAGACATATGTTCAAGGTGATGGCCGTGGCACGTTTTATGGTCGGTGTCCGGGGGCCGGTGTACCTTTCCGCCGGCATCATGCGCGTGCCGTTTCGGAAATTCATTTTCTACGATTTATTTTGCGCCACGCTGGTCGTGGGGACTTTCTTTTGGGCGGCCCATTTTTTTGGCGATCACATTACCGAACTCCTCCGCGACGCCGAATGGGCTCTCACTCTCGTGGTCATCTTGGTGCTGTTGATCGGCACACTGTGGTGGCTGCGCAAAAAGAAACAGCACAAGTTCGACGAGACGGCCATCCGCGTGGCTGATGATGAATCAGGTGCGTAAGGGATTTCGCGCTAAACCGCAAGCTGTGGAATTAATCCCACCACCAACTCTCGGCAGATGGGGGGATGGCGGCAACTCGCTTCTTGCTCAAATCAGGGACGTCGACGAGTTCAAAATGCTTGACTTTGAATGATTTCGGCGCGTCAATCCACACGCCGCCGCTGATGCCCGCGATGATATGTCGTTTGTCGATCATGCGGTGGTTGATGACGGTTTCGACTTCGCGCGGCACGGCCAGTTGCGGCAACCGCAACGCTGCGGCGTTTTCGAACAGCGTTGGTTGCCAACCAGAGCGTGCCAACAAGTCTTCGCTGTCGATGAGTGCCAACACGAGCGACAAATCAAACACTTTCTGCAATTCTCCGTAGAGCGGGTATTTTGCGGCGATGTCAGCGAACTTCGCGGTAAATGTCCCGGCGAAACGGCGATTAAGCATTTCCGATTGGTTGGTATGGATGCGCTCGCCCCGAGCCGCGAGCAGTTCATTCTCGCTCAATACTTGCACACCACCAGCGGGTATCTGAAACACGTCTCGCTCGGCGTTGGTTTTGACGGGCCGCTCGGCCATGGCGAACCACCAACGCAGCACGCTCATGGGCGGCGCGGCGCCATCGGCGAGCAATTCCACGGTGTCGAGATAATTGGTGACGCCGTCGACGCTCTCGGCGAGGCCCATGCCGATAAGTTTCATGTGGTAGTCGGCCACCAACAGCACCAAGGCCATGTGGCTGTCCGGAACCACTCCGAAGAACTCAACATTCTGTTTACCAAGTGTCTCGCGGAGTTGATCAAGCCATGCTGGCCGTTGGCTCGGTTCCAAAGGCTTAGCAGCGGAGCGAGCCAAAAACTCCTGCGTGTCGGCAAGGGCCTGTTGCCGTGGCGTGATCGAGCAACCAAAGGCCGCGGCACTGGACCGACGCCATAAGGCGAGCAAATCATCGAGCCGCACAACAGGTCGCCCCGTTTCAACATTCACGAGAATGCCGGCTTGATCGACACGCCAATCGCCGGCTGGTCCCGCGAGAATCAGATCATGTGTTTCAGGATTGAGAATCACAAACTCAATCCGCTCGAGGCCAGCGAGCGTGAGCATCTCGGCGGGCAAGGCTTTGTGTTGGGCTTGATGCGTGGCAATCGCACGCTCCAATCGTGGCAGCGAAATATAGCGTAGCAGTGAACTTTGCCGGGCGTTGGCAGGCTGCGTATTGGAGTTTGCCACGGGTTCACGGCGAATACTTACCGACATGAGCAGCGCACGATCAAAACGCAAGATGCCCTGCGGATCGGCATAGACGCCGTTGATCGCAAACGGCTGAATCTCCCCCTCGCCCGTACCATTCTCCATCCAACTGTCGTAGGCGACGGTCGATTGGATGAGGTCAATGAGCGAATCGAAATCGGCATTGGCCGCGCCCCCTTGGGCACCTGGCACGAACCCAGCCGGACCGGGTCCTCCGAAGAAACCGACGTTGCCCAGACCTGGATTTTGTACCGCTTGGTTACCCTGCGGCGGTGCGGGCTGTTGGGCAAGGATGTAATCAGCGGCACAAAGCCCACAAATGAATGCGAATAAAATTAGCCGTGGGATATTCATGATGCGCCTCACTCTGTTCCACGAGAGAAGATGCACTGATTATCTCGCGGGGCAGGGCGGATGTCTACTGTAGCGAAAAATATCGCGATAAAACCTGATCGCAGGGGACCTGCGACTCGTTGAGTCATGGCTATTTTTCATTGAGATGCCCAACGAAAACGGCTCCTTACTCGAGGTGAGTAAGGAGCCGTTATTATCAATCGTCAGTGGTGGAAACCTGGCGGTTTCACTTACTGATTTCAGCCGGCACAACCGCAGCTTGGTTCGCAGCAGCCGTCGTGGCAGCAGTTGTCACCCGCACAACCGCAGCTGGGCTCGCAGCACGCATCGGCACAACCGCACGATGGTTCGCAGCAGCTGGCTCTGTGGCAGCGCTGACGGTTACGCATCCGGTGCAATAATCCGCAACGCTTCTTCTGGCAGCAGCAATCGTCGGCACAGCCGCAGCTTGGCTCGCAGCAGTCGTCAGATGCACCACAGCTTGGTTCGCAGCAGGCGTCAGACGCTCCGCAGCTAGGTTCGCAACCAGCGCCACATGCATCGGCACAACCGCACGATGGCTCGCAGCCGTCGTTGCAGCAACCGTCATGGCAGCAGTCGTCGCCAGCGCAACCACAGCTGGGTTCGCAGCAACCGCACGAAGGCTCGCAGCAGCAGAAATTCTTGGCTGCGCGACGAGCTTTGCAACGCGCGAACAAACCACAACGCTTCTTTTGGCAGCAGCAACCGCTGTCGCAGCAGCAATCATCAGCACAGCCGCAGCTGGGCTCGCAGCACGCATCGGCACAACCGCACGATGGTTCGCAACAGTCGTCCGAACAACCACAGCTCGGCTCGGCACAACCACCGAACATGCCGAAGAACGCGTTGGCGTTCGAGGCGCTGCTCAGCACGATTGCGACGCACAAGCCAAGCGTCGACAGGAGAACATGACTCTTCATTTGGGAGGCTCCTAAAATTGAGGGGGAAACACAGTTGCCGCTACGGCAATGCGAAGACCTGCGACTGCACTTACTTTTCGTAATGTTTATGTGTCAGTTGCGAGGCTTCTTTTCCA
>JBGTMM010000482.1:0-3846 GCA_041743635.1 Bythopirellula sp. | reverse complement strand
TTCAGCCGAGGTGGCGGGATTCGACGCGCTCGCCGGACCGGCTGCGAGGGTGGGAGACGTATTTAACCGAGTCGGAGCGTTCTGGCTAAAAGCGACGGTCGCCACTCCCAACAAGACGGTCGCGGCACAGACGGAGCGTGAAAGGAAACGGTTCATCGTATATTCTCCCAAGTAATATCGTTGGCGATTTGGAACAAATCGCGGGTCGGCCCACCCTTCCATGATAACCACCGGGACGGCACGTCTCCAGATCGTGAAAGTGGGTAAGAAGTAACTCGGGGCATGATTCCGCGATCCGTGTCTTCCCCACCTCAAGTCACTATTGATCTTGGTGAAAACCAGCGTCTTGCCATACTCAAATAGCCCCAAGCTGACGCAGAGCAAATCTACGAATGCTCTGACCTCAGGGCGCGCCACCCGATCGACTTGTTTACCGAGGGATATCAAGCATGAATAAGATCAGTCGCGTGTCTCGCCGGAAGTTTATTAAGCATGCCGTGGCCATGAGCTCGGCCTTTGCTCTGCCGATGTATGTGCCGGCGCGAGTCCTTGGCCGCGAGGGCGCGGCTGGCGCGAATGAGGAGATTCTCATCGGCTTCATCGGCACTGGCGGGCGGGCACGGCAATTGATGGACCAGATTCCCGAGGGGGGCCGCATCGTCGCGATCGCCGATTGCTATAAGCAGCGGATGGTCGAGACGCTCGACCAGAAGAGGAAGTCGTGGAACACGTACCAAGACTACCGCCAGTTACTCGACAAGGAACAGCTCGACGCGGTGGTTGTAGCCACGCCCGATCATGGGCGAACTTTGCCCTGCATCCGCGCAATGCAAGCGGGGCTGGACGTCTACGCCGAGAAGCCACTCACCGCATATGTGCGCGAGGGCCGCGTGCTGGTCGATGCGGCCCGCAAGTTGGGCCGCGTGTTTCAGGTTGGCTCACAACAGCGCACGATGGAGATCAACGAATTCTGCTGCCGCTACGTTCGCGAGAATAAGCTCGGCAAGATCAAGAAGGTGCTCGGCGTGAACTATCCAGGCCCACGGCAGTACGAAACGCTGCCCGAGGAGCCAATCCCCGCGGGCAACGATTGGAATACCTGGTGCGGCCCGACACCATTGCGACCGTTCAATAGCCAGTTGCAATTCGGATGGATGCAGTGGCGCGACTACTCGGGCGGTGAGATGACCAACTGGGGTGCCCATGGCGTCGATCAGATTCAATGGGCGCTTGGCAAAAGCCTGACCGGGCCGGTGGAACTGTGGCCTCTCACTTCTGGGCCCAACGGCAAGGTGTCCATGAAATACGACGACGGCGTCGAGGTACACTTTGAACTCGAAGGCAGCGGGCCGATGGGCGGCGGCATCTTCGTCGGCACGGATTGCAAGATGGAGATCAACCGCAACAAGTTCACGACTAACCCACCGGACTTTGTGAAAGACGCCCCGGCACCGACTGTGCAGGACAAATGGGAAGGCGACGGCTGGATCGCCCGGCCACACCTTCAAAACTGGCTGGACTGCATTAAGACTCGCGAGCTGCCCAGCGCCGATGTGGAGATCGGCCACCGCTCGATCAGCGTCTGCCACTTGGTGAACATTACTCGTGAAGTGGGGCGCAAGTTGAAGTGGGATCCAGTGAAGGAGATTTTCCCCGATGACGCAGAGGCCAGCGAGTTGCTCGTCCGCCCGCGGCGCGAAGGATTTGAACTGCCTACGGTTTGAGAAAATTAGTTAACCACGAGGGCACGAAGGACGAAGTTATGACCAAGTTCTTCTCACTTTTTTCTTGTTGGTGTTAGCAGATAGTAGCATTACTTCAAATCGGCCGAATATTGTGTTCATTTTGGCCAGTCGCCATTGCCCAGATCAATGTTTTGCTTGCCGTTCTTTCTGCCTATCACTACATCGCCAACTGCCTTACTTCGCCGATTCCGGCACCAACCGCACTTCGACTTCCATGTGCAGGGCCTTGGCAATGCGCCTGAGCATCGACAGGGAACGGCACGGAACCATCCTCATCATTGAAAAAGTGAACTGTCGTTCGTGGCATACCTTTTATCTTATATCGTAATATTGCGATACAAATCGTTTGATGTCCAGGGAATTTTTCCTTTGGACGGGATTGGGCCCGGCGATCACTACCATCCCACACCGCTACACCGCCGCCAATTCCACCGCTTCGGCGGCCATCGCTTTCCGTTCGGGGCAGCCGTTGCAGGTCCACCACTCCGAGGCCAATTTGCTCGACCAGGAATCGGTAAGCGGGACATGCTCCAATTGCTCGGCGAGAGTGGCCACGTCTTGGAACCGATCATCGGGCTGCTTTTCCAAGCAGCGCATGATAATCTCTTCCAGCTCCAGGGGAATCGACGGATTGATCTCGCGCGGCGACACCGGCGTCTCGCTCGCATGTGCGACGAGCACCTTGATGGGCTGTTGATAATCGAACGGCGGCTTGCCGGTTACCATCAAATACATCACCGCACCCAACGAATAGATATCGCTCCGCTCATCGACTTCGTTGCCGCCGGTCGCTTGTTCGGGGGACATAAACAGCGGCGAGCCCGTGATGGTGCCTTCCTGCGTGAGCCCGGCTTCCTGCACATCGCTGAGCGGTTTGGCCAAGCCAAAATCCAAGAGTTTCGCCACATCGAACATGCCACCACGATAGGCGCAAAAGATATTTGCCGGTTTGATGTCGCGATGCACCAGGCCATGACCGTGGGCCTCGGCGAGCGCGTCGCAAACTTGCCGCATTAAAAACACCACACGGCCCGCAGACATCGGGCCATAGTCCGCGATGATCTCACCGATGTTGTGACCCGGCAAATATTCCATCACATAATAAAAAGTGCCGTCAGCGGTCCGGCCGTAATCGTAGATGTCGATGGAATTCCAATGCGAGAGTTTGGCCGTGGCCTGCACTTCGCGTTCAAACCGAGCGAGCACCTGCGGATCGCCTGCTTTTTCCGCGCGGATCACTTTGATCGCACAAGGCCGCTTCATCATTTGGTGCTCGGCCAAATAGAACTCTCCCATGCCGCCGCTGCCGAGTAGCTGACGCAGGCGATATTGTCCCAACTGCTTGGCCACAAAGGCCTCTTGCCGCAACATGCCGATGGCACGCACGCCAAAGGTGCCAGTCGACACAGCAATGGCCATGATTAAAAAGTGCTCGATCAATGTGCCGTCGAAATTTTCGGTATTCAGTAACGTGGCAAACTGAGGCGAGCTGAAATCGGCCGCGACAATCGCCACTAAAGGGATCGACCCGAAAATGCTGAGCACCACCAGCGCCCGTCGCCACGTGTTAGGAATAAAAATCGAGTACGAGAATATCAGCAGCACCCAAAACGACGCGATGTGCGGAATATGGGCGTGGCCGTCAGGGAGCTGCGCGCAGTGAATCAAATTAAAAATGTTGACCATCATCATGTAGGCAGCCGGTCCGCCGAAGATCAGAAACTCGGCGACGCGCAAATTGGTCTGCACAAAATTGCACTTCACGCACAGTCGCCAGGCCATGAATGCTAGCAAGAACGTCACCCCGATATGGCCGATCAGCAGGGGAAAACTTCCCTTGGCGGTGACTTCGTCAAAAGCCGAGAACGACCGCAGCAAAAACGTGCCAAAACCCGCGCAGAGCAAAATAGCGACAATTCTCAGCCGGTCGCGCAACACGTTGAGCGTTTCCTGGCTAAGGTGGGGCGCGCTGCCTTCGACAATGGCGATCCCTTGACGGGCCGCGACTCGGTTATCAATCGAAGAAGACGGCTTCGCTTTACCGAGCAACTTCAACGGAGTCTCGATTGTTTCGGCGTAGCCCGAATTCGCCACGGCGGGT
>JBGTMM010000481.1:0-4449 GCA_041743635.1 Bythopirellula sp. | reverse complement strand
GCCGCCCTGCTGTTGACGTGCGGCCATTTGTTCCGCACTTCCGAGGGCAAGGGGCCGATCGAGGTCACCTTTTATCAAGCGACCCCCGCCGGGGCACAGGTGCGTGAAACGGCACCGGGGCAATTGCTGAACTACGATTTGGAACGTGACTTGGCTCTGGTGATTGTCCGCCCGCAAGCACCTGTTAAGGCGTTGCCGATCGCACCTTTGAATACGCCCTTGGTGCCGGGTGCGCGCGTGACCACGGTCGGCTGTAACGGCGGAGATAATCCTACGGCCATCGACACTCAGATCACCACGATCGACCGTTATCAAGGCCCGCCGAATGTGGAAGTCGCCGGTGCTCCGGTTGAAGGGCGCAGCGGCGGGGGTTTGTTCAACGAGACAGGGCAACTCATCGGCGTATGTTTTGCCGCTGATCCACAAAGTAATGAAGGACTGTATGCTTCCTTGCCCTCCATTCAAGCCAAACTCGATAGCTTGAACTTGGCGATGGTCTATCAAGCACCAGCAACGCAAGTTGCTGCGAACCCCGCGATCTCACCTGCCCCAGTTGCCGAGGCACCACCACAGAATGTTGCCATTCGGGGACAGGATGAACTCGTTGATCGTCTCCCGGATGAATTTGCGAAAGTGGCAGCGCCTCTCGCGCCACGGCAATCTTTGAGCATGAGTGAGCAAGCAGCGCTTGAAGAGATTCAAAGCCGTGGGCTCAAATCGGAGGTGATCTGTATCATCCGGCCTTATGACCCCGCGGGGAAAAGCGAAGTGATTACGCTCAATAATGTCTCGCCGCAGTTTGTGAATTCGTTGGCCCAACCTCCCGCGTCTCCGCCGCTGCGTTCCCCTGCCACGGCCGCCGCAGGGCAGTTGCTCCGTTAACGACGCCGGCAAATTTCTCACAATCGGTCCAGTCTATCGCCTGGACGCCTAGCGAGCAGGTTTATTCCGGGCCGGCAACCGCAATCCGCGCGGTAGGCTTTTTACGAGGGGAGACTTCGCGGCTTGTGTACCCCAGGAAAACCTCTGTAGTTTCGATTCGGGCAGGAATTGATATGGTTTTGATTATCGCGTTCTTGACAATCACCAACATCGCTTTGGGTTATGGCTTGGCGATCTACGTCAATCGGCACTATGGCACATTGCTATTAAGTCGGAGCAAGCTGGCAATTGCGTCGCAAGAAAAACCTGCCGACTTACAATCGGTTGTGCAACTCGCCGAAGAATTGCCAACCTTGGCTCCGACATTCGTGGACGTAATCGCGGAGCAAGCCGTTACCAAACCCATAATGAGCGAGCCGGTAGACGAAGAAAACGTGCTGGCCGGGATTGAGGAATTCCGCGCGCAATTGGCAAAAATGAACGCTCCGGTCGAGCAGACTGTTGGAAAAAACTCCGCGACAGCAGACGAATTAACTGCCGTTACGAGTCAATCGCTTTGAGTCGGCTTTAGCCAGGATGCAATTCGAAGATGGCTTCCACTTCCACGGCCATTCCTGCGGGGAGCGAGGCTGCCCCGACGGCACTACGCGCGGCGATGCCGTTGTCTTCTCCGAAAATGTCTTTCATCAACTCGCTAAAGCCGTTGATGACCGCGGGTTGATCAACAAAGTCCGGCGTGCAGCGGACCAAGCCAAAAGTTTTCACGAGACGCTTAATGCGGTCAAGATTGCCGATATGGGCGCGCAGCGAGGCGATCACTGCCAGGCCCGTTTGCCGAGCCGCCCGTTGTCCACCGGCCAAGTCGAGATCTTTCCCCACTATGCCACAAATCAGCTTGCCATCGGGCTCGAGTGGCCCATGGCCCGACAAGTAGGCCAAGGTGTCAACCACCACAATAGGCCGGTACAGGCCCATGGCTTTCGGTGCGGGGGGAAGTTCGAGATTCAAGGCGGTAAAGCGGGCTTCGGAACTCACGGCAGATGGTCCTTACGGTATCAAGATTCTTACTGGTGATTAACCTGAGGGTTGCTGATAAACCTGCTGAGGATCAAACACGCGCTCCTCTTCAATCGTGTAGTCGATGCCGTTCCAACGGCGAAAGAAGCAGGTTGGATAACCCTCGTGGCAAGCGGCTCCCCCCACCTGTTCCACCTGTAACAGGATTGTATCCGCGTCGCAGTCGACGTAAATCGCCTTCACATGCTGCAGATGCCCGCTTTCTTCCCCTTTTTTCCACAAACGCTTCCGGCTCCGGCTGTAATAAACGGCGTGGCCCGAGGCGAGAGTCTGGTCCCAGGCCTCGCGATTCATGTAGGCAAGCATCAATACCTCACCACTTGCCGCATCTTGGGCAATGGCGGGGAGTAGCCCCTCGCCTTTGGAAAAATCAGGTACTTGGTCCAACTGGTCACCTTGAATATGAATTTCTTACGGATGGAATTATTGAACCCACCCTGAGCTTACCCCATGTCGAGTTCTCTGACTATTAGTTCTGGTCCAATCGCTATGATCCGCAGGCTAAGGAAAACCAAATAAAACGGTGAGTTTTCTCATTTTCTCTAGCCGACGCAACGGGTGGGCCGATGCCATCACTGAGGCACGCATTGTCCAGGGCCTCAAATTGAAAACTATCACAGCGGTCGAACGGCGGCGGCACGTTTGTTCTTATCGAGCCCACCGATCCATCGGCCTCCAGTGGGGAGCCCTTGCATTGAAACAGCAGCTAACCCTTGTGTTGCCGATGTATAACAAGGAGCGGCAAATCCGCTCGACAGTTCACGATCTTCTTGATTTGTCGGTTTCAATCAAAGCCGAAATCGACCTTGTGATCGTGGACGACGGCTCGACCGATGACACCTTCGAAAGCGCGTGCGAATTGGCCCGCATGTATCCCCGTATTCAAGTCTTGCGGCAGCCGTTCCGGAGTGGTTTGTCCTCTGTGTTGGAGTTGGTGCGTAACCGGCTCTCCGTGGAGATGGTCATCGTCCACGACGGCGTGTCACCCGTCGACCCCGCCGAGCTCAAGCAACTCCTGATGAACGACCAGAACCTTTCGCTCGGCCCTTCTGCCCGCGACACCCAAACGGTGGAGAGCATCGACTCGCACGGTTCGCGGCGTTTTGCCGCCGTCCGAGCACTTCATGACGACATGGAAGTCGCTCATCGCAGGGCTCTGGGTTTCACTTGGCTTAGGTTAGAGAAACCGTTGGTGCCGCGTCGGCGACAAGTCGTTGAACCAGCCAGGACGACATCTCCCGTGCTCACGAGTTTGACTATGGGACATTATCTGGCGAATCTACCGACGGGATTCAGTTCAGTGCCTCTGTTGTAAGTCGCCGACCCGGCACAAGTGCTTTACATTTTCGTTCGCAATAGGGGTGTATCCCGGCAATTTTTTGCGGGCAGCTTCCCTCTCACGGAGTGTCCAGTAAGTAAAGACTTCTAAATATCTTGTTGGGCTTCCAATAGTTGGCAAAAAGGCAATGAAAACGGTCTCCGGACGCTTAAACATTCAGCTTCTCAAGAACTGCTGGGAAAGGACTTATCGGCTAAGTAGTAACCGCTGACAAATTTCGCCTCAATTCGCTTGCCAAAGCACATGAGCGGGATTAAAATCCCTAACGATACGCAAAAGATGTTAATAAACTAGCATCTTGAGACTTCATTCGGAGGATTGAAAAATAGTAGTTTCGGCGATCGCCGTGGGCAAAAACCTCTCTCGGCTGGTTGGTTTGGTGATCGTCCAACACATCGCAACTTAAAAGCATTGATTGCTGTTTGTTGCGTCTATCTTATAGTAGAAATACCAGCTTTTCTCGGAACAACCCTTTGCCAGTGCTTGATTAATTGCGCGTCGCCAGCAGTGCTCCGCGCTACCACGTACTTTGGCACCCTTTTCAGAACGGGCAGTCTTTGCCCTGCGAGGAACACGCAAACATGAGTACCATCGAGTGCAACTACGAAAGCAATGGTTTTAACATTCCGATCCCTCGGAATACGACACCCCAGCCATCAACACCCCAGTTATCGACGTCTCAGTCCACGCCCAAATTCCATCGCATACAAGAAGTATGTGATCAGCAAGGGGCAACCGTCCGTTCGTTGGCCCGCAAGATGGATATCAGCGCCAGCGAGATTCGCGAGCAAGGCAATCCGCAAAGCGACTTGCGCATTTCGGATTTGCTCAAGTGGCAGAAGGTGCTCGAAGTGCCGCTGGCTGATTTGTTAGTGGACAATGAAGGCCCACTCTCGGAACCCGTTAGTCACCGCGCCGGAATGTTGCGTGTCATGAAAACTGCCAAGGCGATTCTCGAGTCGGCTCACGACCGTTCAGTGAAACGGTTGGCCAGCATGTTGGTGAGCCAGCTCGTTGACATTATGCCCGAGCTGGCCGAAGTCTCTGCTTGGCACACGGTGGGACAGCGCCGTACCCAGAACGAATTGGGGCGGATCGTGGATCGCACGATCCCCGACAATTTCTTCACCGATCCCAATCGTAATTATTGA
>JBGTMM010000480.1:0-3626 GCA_041743635.1 Bythopirellula sp. | reverse complement strand
GATTGGAAGCTGGTAAAATACGACCCGCGAATCGACGGCCAGCAGGGACGCCCCGGCCCGGCGAGGCTCTACAACTTGGCGGCGGACATCGGCGAAGAGCGCGACCTTGTCAATGAAGAGCCTGAAAAAGCGGCTGCTTTGCAAATCGCGTGGGACGAGTGGAACGATGGCAATATCAAGCCTCTGTGGGGCGAGAAAAAAGCGAAGAAGAAAATCGCAAATCAAGACCGTGGGCGAGATGCTAAATGGTGATCCTGTTGTGCCGGGATTCTCGTGTGCGGTTGAGGAGGTATTTTGATTACCACTCTTGGGGTTTCACTTCTGCAATGGCTATACTTTGTACAATCCCGTCTTGATATGATGACGGGCAATTAAATTTGGTTATCCTGCCTTGGACCCTCTTAACGAAGAACAATACGAATCGCTGCTCCGACGCCTCATCGCCAACGCTCGGGCCATCATCACTTACGAAGTCGGTTTGCCTCTCGGCTGCACTCGGATGTCACGACTCGTGTATTGGCTCAAGCCGCGCCGCAAACTTGACTTCCCTGTGTTCGACGAGTATCTCGCAGCCGTCCAAGATTTAGCGATCGGACAAGACCGATTAAGATGAAATCGCATGGCATTATGCGAGCAAGACCGAAAGCTCGAAGAATTCAATTGTAAGTACCGTGAAGAAATCCACGAGGCTTGCCACGACTTGGTTGAGCAGTTGGAAGCCGAAGCGGCGGTAGATTAACTAATCGCTGGCCGTCGCAACGGAACCAAAAAGAGTCTCTCGCAAAGGCGCTGAGGCGCAAAGGAAGTTTCGCGGACGTCTTGACGTTCTAACTCCGCGCCTTGGCGAGAGTTCTTTCCAGGCGGAAGTCGGCTCGTAGAACTATTTTGCCCAGTTGGTATCGCTCCCCCTTGTAGAAAATCCCTGCTAGGCGACATCTAGCCCGCAGTGTTAGAATACGTGAATCAACGGCCACGCGTATAATAATGCGCAGCCAATTGCTTATCGAGCCCTCGGTTCCCACGGAGTATTCATTCATGGCCACTGTCACCGAAAAACCGTCGTCCAAAAAGGTTCCTCGTCCCAAGGTTCGTCAAACGGAATGCTTCATCGGCGGGAAATGGATTCCCGCTGCCAGCGGCAAAACATTTGACACCATTCACCCCGCGACCGAAGAAGTAGTCGCCCAAGTGGCCGAGGGGGACAAGGCCGACATTGACTTGGCCGTCAAGGCGGCGCGCAAGCAATTTGACGGCGGGGAGTGGTCGAAGATGGACGCCCGGGACCGGGGGCGGTTGATGTACAAGTTGGCCGACCTGTTGGAAGAAGAGGCCGATGAGTTGGCCGCGCTCGAAACCTTGGACAACGGCAAGCCGATCCGCGATTCGCGGGCGGCCGACATTCCGCTAGTGATCGACTGCATCCGCTACTACGCCGGTTGGGCCGACAAGATTCATGGCTCGACGATTCCGATTCGCGGCAACTATTTTTGCTACACGAAGCGCGAGCCGGTCGGCGTGGTGGGACAGATCAGTCCCTGGAACTTCCCCGCGCTGATGACCGCCTGGAAGTGGGGCCCCGCGCTGGCCGCCGGTTGCACGATTGTGATGAAGCCCGCCGAGCAAACGCCGCTGACTTGTTTGCGGATGGCTCGGCTCGCCCAGAAGGCGGGATTTCCCGACGGCGTAATCAATGTGGTGCCTGGTTACGGACCGACGGCGGGTGCGGCGCTCGTTGCACATCCCGGCGTCGACAAGATTGCGTTCACCGGCGAAGGAACCACCGCGAAGATTATTCAGCGCAGCGCGCTCGAAACCATGAAGCGCGTGACGTTTGAACTTGGCGGAAAAAGCCCGAATGTGGTGTTTGCCGATGCCGACATGGATGCCGCGGTCGATGGTGCCCACTTCGCTTTGTACTTCAATCAGGGTCAGTGCTGTTGTGCGGGGAGTCGGCTGTTCGTGGAAGATGACATCCACGATGAGTTCGTCGACCGTCTGCAAGAAAAGAACAAAGATCGCAAAGTGGGCGATCCGTTCGATCCCGCCACCGAGCAAGGCCCGCAGGTCGATCAGGCGCAGTTCGACAAGATTCTCGAGTACGTCGAATACGGCAAGCAGGATGGGGCGAAGTTGGTGAATGGCGGCAAACGTATTGGTGACAAAGGTTACTTCATCGAACCCACAATGTTTACGAATGTGAAGGACGACATGAGGATTGCGAAGGAAGAAATCTTTGGCCCCGTGTTGAGCGTCTTGAAATTCAGCGATTTGGACGAAATCGCTCGTCGGGCGAACAGCACCAATTTCGGTCTGGCAGCCGCGGTCTGGACCCGCGACATCGGCAAGGCGCACACGCTGGCGTCGAAGATTCGCGCCGGCACGGTATGGATCAACTGCTACGACGTCTTCGACGCCGCCGCCCCCTTCGGCGGCTTCAAAGAAAGCGGCCTCGGCCGTGAGCTCGGCGAAGCCGGCCTCGCGGCGTACACCGAGCTTAAGACGGTGACGGTGGCGATGGGATAAGTGCTAACTTGGAAACCGAAAATGCCGTTGCCACTGGTTATGCAGCGGCATTTTTTTGTGTTCTGTTTCCGTTGACTGACGTGGTATAATCCAGATGGGGATTCTTTTGCGACACCCAGCAGGGAACACAAGCCATGACACAGATTCAAGTCGATCAGTCGATGCAACAAAAGCTCACCGAGACTACCTCTGAGGTGGCTCTCTGCGATTCCAATGGTCAAGTGTTGGGGCGTTACACACCCGAAGCCGAGTACCAGAAGAAGCTCTACGCCAGTTACAAGTGCGATTTGAGCGAGGAAGAATGGGAACGCCGCGCGGCGGAGACTGGCGGTTGCACACTGGAAGAAATCTGGAAGCGGCTGGGGGTCAAATAAAGTGGACGGTAACATATAGGCCGTCCGCTCGTGACGAGTTGGCAATCTGGATTGATGCACTTGATCGAAACGCAGTTACTGACGCCGCAGAAGCCTTGGAGGCCCAACTGCAAGCTGATCCATTAAACGCTGGCGAATCCCGAGGTGGCAAGCGCCGCTTGATTATTGAGTCGCCCTTGGCAGTGGATTATCAAGTGGATGCTGACGATATGCTTGTAACCGTAATTCGCGTTCTAAAGTGGCGCTAACCTACCGCACGCTCGTCCCGCGATTCGCGACTTCCATTTGCGCGAAGTGCGTTTTGTCGCCGCGGACGATGTAGAATTTGAGCGAGCCGGCTTCCGAGAGCGTGTCGGCGTGATCGACCAGGAATTGCACATCGGCCTGATTCACCGTGGTCCAGCGGTGGAAGCGGACGAGAATGTCCCCCTCGCGAACCCCTTGGCGGGCGGCGGAGCTTGCGGGCTTTACCGAGACAACACGCATGCCCCCTTCGTAGGGCAGCGATTTCTCGCGGAGGGCGGCGGCAGGTTCTTCTTCGAGAATGAGGCCCAGCGTTTCCCAGGTGGCGATATCAAACGTATTCTCGGGCTGCCGTTCTGGCTTGACGCGCGAGGCACCTGACTTGCTGGCTAACTGGAGGTCGAGCGTCATCTCTTGATTCTCCCGCATCACCTGCACGGGAATCCGTTCGCCGGTGCGACGGCCCAAGAGCGCGCGTTCGATATC
>JBGTMM010000479.1:0-8852 GCA_041743635.1 Bythopirellula sp. | reverse complement strand
TAAAGAATGTGAAATGTTAAATGTCAGATTGCAGATGTCAGAGAGGCTGTCTTCCTGTCACACCGAATCAAGGCAATAAAACCGCTGATTCTACCGCAGTTCACTGCCGGCGCGAACCGCGCAGCCGTTGACGTTTATTAGCCGGGCTCAGTACGATAGCCAGTTTGTAGCGACTTACGCCAGAAAACGGGAACTTGGCTTTGCGCCGATGTTTTGAAGAAAAATGGACAAAACCAAGGTGGCAATCATCGGCCTGGGGACCGTCGGTTCCGGAGTAGCGAAGCTGCTGCTGGATTTCGGCGACCGCACGGCTCGCCACGCCGGTCGGACTTTGTGGCTGGAAAAGGCAGTCGTCCGCGATCTCAAAAAGGCCCGCGCTTGCGATCTCCCCGCCGGCATTCTGACCGACGATCTCAACGAAGTCCTCGATGATCCAGAGATCCAGGTGGTCGCGCACTTGGTGGGTGGCATCGAGCCAGCCCGCACGATCATGCTCAAGCTCTTGGAGCGTGGCAAGGATGTGGTGACCGCCAATAAAGCCCTGCTCGCCGAGCACGGGCCGGAATTGTTTGACCGCGCCCGTGAGTTGGGCCGCTCGATTGCCTTTGAAGCATCCGTCGCGGGCGGCATTCCGATCATCGCCAATATTGGCCAGTGCCTTTCCGCGAATCAAATCGAATCGCTCCATGGCATTCTCAACGGCACGAGTAACTTCATTCTCACCAAGATGCACGAGGATGGTGCCGCGTATGCCGAGGTGTTGGCCGAAGCGCAGAAGTTAGGTTATGCAGAAGCCGATCCCACGATGGACGTCGACGGAGCCGATGCCACGCAGAAATTGTCGATCCTCGCACACCTCGCTTTCGGTGCCCGCGTTGATTGGAAAGATATTCCTCGCTCGGGAATCGACACGCTCGACGTCGCCGACGTGCGCTACGCCCAGGAGATGGGCTACAAGATCAAGCTCTTGGCAGTCGCGCGGCTTGTGGGTGACGGCTTGGAACTGCATGTGTCACCAACCCTGTTAAAAGCTGGCACGCCGCTCGCGGAAGTGAGCGGACCGTTTAACGCCATCCGCGTCGTGGGCGTTGCGGTGGGGCCATTGTTGTTCTACGGGGCTGGAGCCGGTCAAATGCCGACCGCTTCGGCTGTGGTGGCCGACATGATCGACACCGCCGTGGGCCGCACGAAAATCACCTTTCAGACGCTCGAGCTGTGGTCCCGCCGCGAGGCCCGCGTCACCCCTAACGATCATGCCCAAGCGAAAGGCCGGTTCTACTTGCGAGTCAATGTGGAGGATCACCCCGGCGTGCTGGCCCAAATTACAACTGCCTTGGGTAAACAAAAAGTATCGATTTCGTCGGTTCTCCAACACGAGGCCGAGGCCGGCAGCCAAGTCTTGCCGCTCGTGATTATGACCCACGAAACCACCGAAGGCTCTGCCGCCAAGGCCTGCCAGGAAATCGCGAGCCTCAACTGCGTCCGCGGCGACTTCGTCCGCATGTGGGTTAGGGATTAGGAATTGCGGAGTGCGGATTTCGGAATGCGGAATCCGGAGTGAGGAACTTGGGATATCCAAATTCAATAATAAGTGAGATTTTTTTGAAACGTTAATCTACAGAAATTCCGCAATCCGCAATCCGAATTCCGCAATTATGAAATACGCAATCATCATCCCCGACGGTGCCGCTGACGAGCCGCAGGCATCTTTGGATGGGCAAACTCCCCTCGAAGCTGCCCGCACCCCGGCGATGGATGCGGTCGTTGCCTCGGGGGTGATCGCTCGCGCTTGTCACACGCCGAAGATCCTCCCCGCGGGTTCGGAAGTCGGCAACATGAGCCTCTTGGGTTACGACCCGCTCACCAACTTCACCGGCCGTGCTCCGATCGAGGCCGCCGCGCAGGGAATCGAACTATCTGCCGACGATTGGGCTATTCGCTGCAACTTGGTCACGATCCAAGATCAGATCATGAACAGCTTCACGGCGGGGCACATTTCCACCGAGGAAGCTACCGAGTTGCTAGCCACCGCGCAAGAAAAGCTGGGCGGCAACGGCTTGGAATTCGTCCCTGGAGTGAGCTATCGCAATCTATTGATCTGGCGCGGCAAAGTGCGGCCCGCACCTTTCACCATGGAAATGCGGGCCACCCCGCCGCACGATCTCACGGACAAATCGGTGCTCGACAATTTTCCCCGCGGCCCAGGGAGCGATGTGCTCAACGAGTTGATGACCGAAACCATCGCCCTGTTCGCCGATCATCCGGTGAACAAACGCCGCCTCGCCGCCGGCAAACCGCCCGCGACCAACGTCTGGCTCTGGGGCATCGGCAAAGCGCCGAAGTTGCAACCGTTTGCTGATGCCTACGGCCCGCGAGGGGCAATGATCACGGCGGTCGATTTGTTGCGGGGCTTAGCGGCGCTCGTGGGTTGGCAACGGATCGAAGTCCCGGGCGCTACCGGCTACACCGACACCGACTACGCCGCCAAGGGTCGCTACGCGATTGACGCCCTCAAGGAAGTCGATCTGATCTGCGTACACGTCGAGGCCCCCGACGAAGCGTCGCACGAAGGAGATTGCGGCAAGAAAGTGAAGGCGCTTGAAGAAATCGACCTCCATGTCGTCGGTCCGCTGGTTGACGTACTGAAAACCTATGGCGATTACCGCATAATGATTTCCCCCGATCACCCGACCTTCCTCGCCACCAAAACTCACACGCACGGCCACGTCCCCGTGGCCATGGCCGGCACGGGAATCAAGCCGGATGACTTCGCAACCTACGGCGACACCAACGCAGCCAACACAACGCTGGCTTTCGACGAAGGCTGGCGCACGATGGGTTGGTTTATTAGCAAGTAGAATTCCAAATTATCAATCAGACATCATAAATCAGAAATTCTCATGGGTATCATCGTTCAAAAGTTTGGCGGGACCAGCGTTGCGGACGCGGAGAAAATCTTGGCGGCTGCACGCAAAGCCATCCGCTCCCAGCAGCAAGGCCATCAAGTCGTGATGGTCGTGAGCGCGATGGGCAAAAACACCGACGTGCTCGTGGAACTCGCCAATCAAATCTGCAGCAACCCCTCCGCGCGGGAAATGGATATGCTCCTCTCCACCGGCGAGCAGGTAAGCGTCGCCCTCATGGCCATGGCCATTCACGAGCTCGGCAGCAAGGCCGTGAGCCTCACCGGTGGCCAAATTGGCATCAAGACCGACAGTTCACACACCAAGGCCCGCATTCAGTCGATTTCTACCGAGCGGATGCGCAAGCACCTCGACGACGGCAATATCGTGATCGCCGCGGGCTTTCAGGGGATCGACGAAGATTTCAACATCACCACGCTCGGTCGGGGCGGCAGCGACACAACCGCCGTCGCTTTGGCTGCGGTTCTGCGCGCGGACGCTTGCCAGATTTATACCGACGTCGACGGTGTCTTCACCACTGATCCCCGCATCGTTGCCGCGGCACGAAAAATGGATCGGGTGAGCCACGACGAAATTTTGGAGCTCGCCAGCCTCGGTGCCGGTGTGATGCACAGCCGTTCCATTGAGTTCGGCAAGAAGTTTGGCGTGCCAATCCACGTCTGCAACAGCGCGAGTTTCAGCGACGATCCCGGCACGGTCATCGGCCTGCATCCCGAGAGCATGGATCGTCCGGTGAGCGGCGCGGCCCTCACGAAGAACGAAGCTTGGATCACGATCAGCAACGTCCCCGATCAGCCCGGTACGATGGAAACCGTGTTCTCGAAACTCGGCCAGGTGAATGTAGCGGTGGACATGATCGTGCAGAACATCGGCGCAGGGGGCAAAGCCGAGATTTCCTTCACGGTGCTAGAAACTGATCTCCCCGCCACATTGAAGGCCGCTGAAGAAGCCGCCAAAGAACTCGGCGGCGCGGAAGTGACCCACCAAGCCGACGTGTCGAAGGTGTCGATTGTCGGCCTAGGGATGGCCACTCAAACCGGCGTGGCCGACCGTATGTTTCGCGCTCTGGCCGACGAGGGAATCAACATCCTGGCGATCACCACCAGCCAAATCAAGATTTCCGCCCTCGTGCGGCGTGAACAGGCCATGCCTGCCTTACGTGCCGTGCATAGTGAATTTGAACTCGAAAAACCGCCCGGCGGTCGGGCTGCATTCGGTGACAAACACACCAAAGCGAGTCCACCGAGTCCCATTGACATCGTGGCTCGCTTGCAGCGGATGGAAGACCTCACCATCGAGAATATCCAACTCGACGATACGCAGGGCCGCATCACGATCTCACAAGTTCCCGACAAGCCCGGCATCTCGGCGGAAGTGTTTGAAGCGGTTGCCGCCGAAGACATCATGGTCGACATGATCGTGCAGGGGACCGGTCGCGATGGGCTGGCGAATTTGAGTTTCACCGTGCCCAAGCAATCGGTGGCCGCCGCCGCTGAGATCGTGGGCAAGGTCGCCGAGCAACTTGAATGCGGACCGGTGACGACCGCTTCGCAGATTGCGATCCTCTCGGTCTTCGGCATCGGCATCCGCACGCACACCGGCGTTGGCGTGCGAACCTTCGAGGCACTTTCCCAAGCGGGGATCAACGTCGAGATGGTCGGCACGAGCGAAATGCGCGTCAACGTGGTAATCGCCGCCGACAAAGGCCCCGCCGGACTCAAGGCCCTCCAAACCGCGTTTTCCGACGTGCTTGGTTGATTGCGGAGTTCAGATTGCGGAATGCTAATTTAATTCACTCCGCATTCCGAACTCCGAATTCCGCATTTCTTCACGGTTCGTTGCCATGGGAAATATCGTGCAGCACGTCTTCGGCCACGTAAATCGGTAGGGGTGGATCGCTGCTCACCGCCACGGCTATCGCATCGCTGGGCCGCGAGTCGATCTCGATGAGCTCCCCTTCCTGACGCACGCGGAGCTGGGCGAAGTAGGTGTGATCTTTCAGTTCGTTAATGACAACGTCTTGAAATTCGCCCCCCATGCTCTCGACGGCATTCACCACCAAATCGTGAGTGAGCGGCCGGGGGGCTTCGATCCCATTCACGCGGCGATTGATGCTCATCGCCTCGAACATGCCGATCAAAATGGGAAAGGTCCGCGTGCCGTCAATCTCGCGGAGCCATATGACTTGCTCAGCGGTGACTTCGCTGATAATGATTCGCGACAATTCCATGGCGACTGGCATGGGAAAACTCCGACGAAAACTCCGCGTGGGTAGTGCTGCTTCCTCAATTATACGGTGGATTGCGCTTCGTGTGCTAGAGTCCGGCAAATCTTTGCCTCCGAACCGTTGTGGTGACAGCCGTGTCGATTGTGCTAGAATTAAGTGCGATTATTGTCCCGCATGTGTCCACCGAGCGAAATAATGGTTGCTCCAGCCATACCCATTCCAACCGAAAAAATTGCCGACTTTTGTCAACGAAACGGCATCCGCAAGCTGTCCTTCTTTGGATCGGTTCTACGCGACGATTTTCGTCCCGAGAGCGACATCGACGTCTTGGTTGAATTTCAACCTGACAAAATCATCGGTTGGAAAATCATCACAATTGAAGAAGAACTTTCAGCGATCCTAGGTGGTCACAAAGTGGATATGGTGAATCCTAAATATCTCAATCATCGCTTGAAAGATCGAATACTCGGCTCTGCTCAGGTTCAATATGAAGAAGGATGATCTCGTTTTCGTTGGTCACATGCTTGATGCCGCCCAATCAATAGCGGCAAAGCTGGAGCATGTAGATCGTGCGGCGTTTGACCAAAATGAGATTTTGCGTTTAGCGATTGTCCATCTTATTCAAACCGTTGGCGAGGCCGCTCGTCGAGTATCCGATGAATTTCGCGAAACATCTCCAATGATCCCATGGCGAACGATTGTGGGCATGCGGCACAAAGTTGTGCATGACTATTTGTATGTCAACTACGATGTCGTTTGGGATGTGGCGACGGTCGATCTGCCAGTTTTAATTCCTGAACTGAGATCTATTCTCGGTGAATAGTCGCACTTACTCCAGTTTCCCCAACGCCGCCTCGACCGACTGCAATTGCCCACGCACTTCGGCAAGTTTAGCGCGCTGTTCCTCGACCACGTTTGCCGGGGCGCGGCTCACAAAGTTCTCGTTCGAGAGCTTCGCGTTGAGCGAATCGACGAACTTGGCAAGTTGATCTCGCTCCTTTTCCAGCCGCGTCCGTTCGGCCCCAGCGTCGAAGAATGCGCTGATGTCGACGTGCACTTCCATCCCTTCGAGCGGCTTGCTTGCAGAGCGTTCCGGCGGAGTCACTTTCGGCCCCCAAGCCGTGGCGGTCGCGCCGGCCATCGAAAGAAAATATGGCTCCATCGGTTTCAAGAGCTTGACCGTCTCGGCATCGCACTTCACCGAGAATTGCACCGGCTCACGGGGCGGGATGTTCTTCTCCATGCGAATATTGCGCACCGCCCCCATCACCGTCTGAAACTTGGCAAACTGCGCTTCAATGGACTTATCGATCCATATCGTGTCCACTTTAGGCCACTCGGCAATGCACACACTCTCCGCCGGGCGAGCGGGGGACGTTAGTCCCCTGCAAGGTGCGACCTCAGCCAGCAACTGCCACACCTCCTCGCTCAAAAACGGCGTCATCGGATGCAACAACCGCAGCAGCGTATCGAGCGCGTGAGCCAACACCCGCTGCGCGACGGCTTTTTGCTCCGCGACGGCAAACCGTGCCTTCACCATCTCTACATAAAAACTGCAAAACTCATCCCAAGCAAATCCATAGAGTGCCCGGGCCGCGTCGGCAAAGCGATATTGATCGAGCGCCTCGGTCACCTCACCGGTGACGGTCGCCAACCGTGACAGCAGCCAGCGATCTTCGAGCAGTAGCTCTTTCTCCGCCACAAAGACGCCACCGTCGGTGGCGGTCTTAACATCCGCGCGACCAGCGGTCGCGGCTTTGTAGTCCTCGAGATTCATCAGCGCGAACCGCGAGGCGTTCCACAATTTGTTGCAAAAGTTGCGGCCGAGCTCGAACCGCTCGCTCACCGCCGCCCCACGGGGCAGCGCTTGATCCTCGGCCGTGCCGTACGATAGGGCCCACTGCGTGCCGAACGGTTGTTTGCACTTGTCGCATTCAATGCGGGGAAGCGTGCGATTCTTTTTCGTTTGCGGAATGAGCGCGTGGCAATGCGGGCACTCAAACTCCACCGGCAGCCGCACGTCTTGCGTTTCGGTGCAGAGGTACGCGATCCCAAACCGCAGCGAGTCGGCCCCAAATTTTTCGATCACGTCCAGCGGATCAACGCCATTCCCCTTCGACTTCGACATCGTCTCGCCGTAACCATCGAGAATCTTCGGGTGAATGAAGACCTCGTGGAACGGAATCTCATTCATGTTGTACAGCCCGGCAAGTACCATCCGCGCGACCCACAGTGTGATGATATCCCGCGAGGTAATCAGCGTGCTCGTGGGATAAAAGTGCGCAAGCTCCGGCGTCTGCTCCGGCCAACCAAGTGTCGAGTGCGGCCACAGGGCGGAGGAGAACCAAGTGTCGAGGACTTCGTCATCTTGGATATATCCTAAGCTTTCGGCTTCAGCCTCTCCCTCTGGTTGTGCAACTCTGAAACAAAGATAAGCGACGCCATCGGTTCCGTCGGGATCATGGGACATAGTGAAGCAGGTGTCGTCACCATACCCGATAGCATCGTCGATTCGTGTGCTCTCAGCGATTATACTGTCTCTCTGACTCAGTCCCTCAAACCGTTTGGTCCAAACTGGCACACGGTGTCCCCACCAAAGCTGCCGCCCTACCGGCCAATCGCGTTTTTCGCTGAGCCAATCGAGATACGTTTTCTTGTAGCGCTCGGGGACGATCTTCACGCGACCATCGCTGACGGCATCCATGGCCGATTCGGCAAGCTCGTCCATCTTCACGAACCACTGGTCCGCGAGATACGGCTCGATCGGCGTCTTGCTGCGGTCGCTGTGGGCTAGCTCAATCTCGCGGTCTTCTGTTTCCACCAACAATTCCGCTACTTCCATGTCGGCGATCACCGCCTCACGGGCCTTTTTCATGGAGAGGCCCCGATACTTCTCCGGCACGTTCTCGTTGAGCGTGCCGTCGGTGTTCATGATGTTGATCGCTCCAATCGCCACCCCTTTTCTGGCAAGACTGCGTTGCCAAACTTGATAGTCGTTTTCATCATGCGCGGGTGTGATCTTCACGCACCCCGAACCGAGTTCCGGCTTCGCCCATTCGTCACAAATGAGCGGGATTGTTCGGCCGGTCAGGGGCAATTGAAGCTGCACCTGCCGTAAGGCCATGTCGCGCAGTTTCTCAAGCTGCGGCAGCATCTTCGCACGCCGCGCGAGCAGCAGCGTTGCTTGCTCTTCGAGTTCGCCTTTTTCCTTGCTACTGGCCGCGATAATTTTTTCACGCAGTTCGGCACTCACTTTGTCGAACGCCTTGGCCGGATCGGGATGCACCGCCACGGCCGTGTCGCCGAGCATTGTTTCGGGGCGGGTCGTCGCAATCGTGACGTGCGTCGGTTCGCCCGGCTTGGGCCCTTCTCCCGAAACCCCTATCACGGGGTAATTAAAATGCCAGAAGTGGCCCTTGGTCGCCTCGTGAAAGACTTCGTCGTCGCTCACGGCGGTTTGCAGGAAGGTGTCCCAATTGACGAGCCGCTTGCCGCGATAGACTTTGTTGTCGGCAAAGAGCTTGAAGAACGTCTCGCGGACCGCGCGGGCGCACTGGTCGTCGAGCGTGAACCGCAGCCGCTGCCAATCGCAGCTTGCGCCGAGTTGTTTGAGTTGCGAGAGGATCCGCTTTTCGTATTGGGCCTTCCACTCCCAGATTCGCTCGACGAGCTTCTCGCGGCCGAGGTCGTGGCGGGTGAGT
>JBGTMM010000478.1:0-1969 GCA_041743635.1 Bythopirellula sp. | reverse complement strand
ACGGCTTTTGCACGTGCTCGGCGTAGTGTTGCTTGGACAACTCCGGCGTGACGCGGATCATTTTCATCGCGATCACGTTCAGCCCCTTTCGCTCAAATCGGCCGATGACTTCTCCCATCAGGCGGCGCTGGACGCAATCGGGTTTCAACAAGACGAGCGTTCGTTCGAGAGGCATGACAAAACTCCGTTAGGATTGCAAATGAGTTGATGAAGTCGCGATTGTACGGGGTGTTTTGCGATGAGCCAAGGGGCGTCGGGTTGGGACGGATAGCCAATCGTGCAGGCGAAATTCATATGGACCTTCCTATCACAACCCGACGCGCCAGCGAGGAGAATCTCAAATTGACGATCCATTCCGCCGCTTCCTCGCTCGCGCTTCGGGTTGTGATGGATAGATAGCAGGAGATTTCAGATCGACCCTACTATCCCAACCCGAAGCGCCAGCTCAAAGTTGCGCTAGCAGGTCTTTAATAACGAGACTTCGGCGATGGAGCCGCGAATAATTCTAGAGCGGGTTCTAACGCTTCGGGTTACGATGGGAAAAGCTTTTCCAATAGTAGGCACGCCGATGAACTTTTCCCGTCTGTCGCTGTTTCTTTTTGCCACGACTCTCTTCTGCCTCGGCTGCACGGAGCCAAAGTATTTTCCCGTTCGCGGCAAGATCGTCGATGAAACCGGTAAGCTCGTGACGGAACTGGCCGGGGCCCAGATCTCTTTTGATTCCGTGAGTCAGCCCGTCTCCGCCGTAGCCGAAGTGCGGTCTGATGGCACTTTCAAGATGACCACGGAAACGACCGAAGACGGCTGCCTGCCGGGCGAACATCGCGTCGCGATCGGCCGGGTCTTTCTCTCCGCGGATCGGCAACTGCCGCCGGTCATCCACAGCAAGTACGAAAGCGCGGAGACCTCCGGACTGAAGGTGAACGTTGGGAAGAAGTCGAACGATGTGACGTTGCAGGTGGAACGAGTGAAGTAGCGACATTCGCCGCAACAAAAAAGCCGGGGCTCACTTCCGTAAGTCCCGGCTTCGAGAGTTTTCGTTTTTGATCAGGCTGTGCAATATCGCTGATCACCTACTTTTCCAACTCCACATTCCAGTACATCTCGCTCACGAACTGGCCCCAACTGGCGGGCACGATCGTGCGAGCGGCGTACAGCGGCTTCCACCGCGGACGTTTTGGCGTGGAGCGAATATGCATCGTGGCTTCGACCGGCGTGCGGTCGGCCTTCCGCTTATTGCATTCCACGCAGGCGAGGACGCAGTTCTCCCACGTCGTCAATCCGCCGCGCGAGCGCGGAATGACGTGGTCGATGGTCAGTTCCTCGGTCCCCGGCTGATCGCCGCAATACTGGCAAGTGAACTTGTCCCGCTGGAACAGGTTCCGGCGGCTGAAAGCGACTTGCTGCGTCGGCAAACGGTCGTAGTCGACGAGCGTGATGACTTCCGGCACGCGCAACTGCAATCGGCAGGTGCGAATGACCGGCTCTTCGCCGCCGGGCGTGAGCTTCGCCCAGTCTGTCCAGTCGTACTGCTGGAAATCCGTAGGATCGACCACCCGAGCCGAGCCGTTCCACACAAGAACGAGCGCCCGACTGACGGTGGACACCGCGACTGGCTGCCAGCTGCGGTTAAGCACCAACGTCGGACGCGAAAGAACGGCTGCGGACATAGATCCTCCCTTTTCCACTCCGGACACGCAACATCTACGAAATGTTCGTGGCGGTGCGGATCGAGTTCGAAATTCGACCGTCGCTTTTATCATTTTTGCCAGAGAGCTTTGAAATTTTCAAGAAGAATAGGGGAGAAAATTCTCTTATCGCGAGAAAACCGCCCGTCGTGCGGCCTCAAAAAAGCGATTTCGCAGGCCCGATTGGTATGGCTGTCGCGTGACCCGTTTGCTCGCCCGCCTGCCGGAAGATGCTGGCACTCAAGGGCAATACGGGAGCCATTGTGCCGATTAAAGCGGAT
>JBGTMM010000477.1:0-7939 GCA_041743635.1 Bythopirellula sp. | reverse complement strand
AAACGGCATCGGGACGATGCCGGCTAACTTTGGCGCTTGATGAAATCCAAAAGCGCGGCGCTCACCGCCTCGGGATTTTCCAGCGTCGTCATGTGCCCCGCCCTGGGGATTTCGATGAACTTCGCATTCGGCAACTTGTCCGCGATGCCGCGCATTTCCTCGGGAGAACTGATCGCATCCTCGGCACCTGACAACACGAGCGCCGGCTGAGTGAAACTTGCCAGTTCCGTAGTTACGTCGGAGCGAACAGCCATACCGCGCAGTGATGCCGCGATTGTCGCAGGCGAGCAACTGCGCATGATGGCGGTCACTTTTTCGACGATCTCGGGGCGCGCGTTGCGTGTTCGTTCGCTGAGCAATTTAGGCAGCATCGCGGTGATGATCGGTTCGACACCGGACTTCATGACTTCGTCAGCCGTTTTGAGGCGGCCTTGGCGCGCTTCCGCCGTATCGGCAATAGCGCGGGTGTCGCAGGGGACGAAGGCCTTCACCCGCTCGGGGAATTGCCGGATGAATTGCCACAAAATGTAGCCCCCCATCGAAAAACCGCACAAGATAACCTGCTCGGTCACATCAATCGCACGGAGCAACTCGGCGACGTCGGCGGCATATCGGCTCATCGAAACGCCGCTCGCAGCGTCTTCCGGGGCTTGCGTGCTTTGGCCAAAGCCCCGCAGGTCGGGAGCGATCACGCGGCAAGTTTTGCTCAGCGCGTCGATTTGTGGTTGCCACATGCGGGAATCGAGCGGATAGCCGTGCAGCAGCACAACCACTGGGCCCGTGCCTTGGTCTTCGTATGCGAGGTTGATGGCGCCGAGTTGGATGGATTTCATGGGTGACTCTTCATCGCTAAGCCGCGAGCGGCCTATTGTTTTTCGGCCTGGGCTTTTTCAAACATTTCGAGCTGCTTTTGCATCACTTGCACTTGCGGGTGCATTTTGACGGCCTGGCGTTGGCTTTTGATTGCGTTTTCCAAGTCGCCGGCAGCAAAGTAGCAGCGGCCGAGCGTGTCGAGATAACTCGGCGTGTCGGGACTCAATTCGAGCGATTTTAACGAATAACGAATCGCCTTGTCGAAGTCTCCCTCGGTGTTGCTCACGAGCCAAGCGTAGTGGTTGTACCCATTCGGCTCGTTGGGTTCGTTTTCGATTTCCTGCTCGACTTCAGCGAGCGCCCGGACAATCCGGCCTTTCACGCGCTCCCGATAAGTGTCATCGGCCTCTTGGAGCCTGTGCATCGCAATCAGCACGTCGGGGTCTTTGTAATTTCTGCTGAAGGCTTTCTCCAGTGCTTTGCGTTGGCCATTAAAATCTTCTTGACTCTCCAGATGACACGCCGTGAAATACTCGCGTTGGGTCCGCAACATGTTGTTCAAATAGTAACTCGCCTCGCTATCGGCCATCACAGTGTTCTTCATCTCTGGATCGCCGTCCACGGCATCACAAACTTCTCCCAATAGCTCGGCCGCTGCTTTGTCCTCGCCACGATCGTGCAAACACCAATTGGCGACGGAAGTTCTGGCGATCATGGACTGCGTGGAAGTCAGCGGAGTTTTATCGATGACAAAGCGCCATTCCCGCTCGGCCCAATCATGATGGCCCAGATCGGCAACAACGTCTCCCACCCGGTTACGTTCCTCCACATCAAAGGCAACATGGTTGTAGGCCCGCTTGGCAAGCTCCGCGGCTTCGACAGGCAAGTGATGAGCCGCTCGACCCGCGGCGACCAGGTACAATAACAATCGGTCGGCCTTGATGGATTGGGAATAATGAGTCTCCAGCATTCCGAGCGCCGGCCATTGCTCGTTCTTGATGCACCAATTGATCGCTTGCACGATTGCATCGCGTTCATGCTCGGTTTCCTCAGCCAGTAAGTCGATGCGGCGGCGGAGTGTTTCAAACAGCGGCTCAGGCTGGGCGTAGTCCTTGCTCAATTGCACATGGAACTCCATCAACCGCAATAGCAGCGACAAACTCGTGCGATCGCGATCCTCCTTCATGCGCTCCGTTTCTTCGTCGATCAAAGTCAACCATTGCGGATCAATCTTCTGCCGATCACCTAGTTGCGAGGCATACAATCGCAGCCACTGGGCCGAATCGCGCGGGCTAGTGCCGATCTCCTCGAGAATGAGTCTTGAACGCAAGGAATGGTCCTGTTCGTGCTTGTTGCGGTCGTTCAGCACGGCGAGCGCCGCGTGCTTGGCGAGCGCCATAGACAATTCAAAGTGCGCAATGCGGCTCAGCGCGGCCAAGCCAGCCGCCTCTTCCAACGCATCCAACTCCGCGATCATTTCATGCCGCTCGACACTGTTGACTTTGGCGTAGTTGGCCATCAACTCACGCACGGCGGCGGAATCGTAAGGCCGAGCCCAATCGATGGGGACGCGGTGCAAGAGATATTGCGACTGCGAGGCGATCTCCAAATCAGAATCGGCTTGCGCGTGATGCAAATCATCGAACGCCGCAGCGCCCAACTCAATCAGCCTGGCCTCGGCTTCACGACGCTTGGCAAAGTCAGCACTTCCCAACTGGGCGATCAGTGCTTTCGTCGATTCGGCTGCGCTAATTGCGGGGCGATTTGGCTCGGTACGGAGTGTGACGGCTTGATCGAGGGCTGATGAACTGCTGCCGACCAGCAGCACTGTGGCCAAGAGTGAGCAACTGAGAGAGCGAAGATGCATTGGTAGACCTCAAGCGGGGTCGACGTACACGTGCACGGCGAATACCCGTATCATATCCCAAATGCGGGAAATTGGGCAGCGCAACTTGCAATGCACGCAATGCACGGCATCGGGACGATGCCGGCTATCTAGCGATCGCCTTCCATTTCCTCGATGTAGCGGCGCAGGCGTTCCAGTTCGTCCGTCACGTCGCGGAGTTTGAGCATATTTTCGACCCGCTTGATGAGCTCGACTTTGTTGACCGGCTTGGAGAGGAAGTCGTCCGTGCCCGCCTCGACGGCTCGTTCAATATCGCCCAATTCATTGAGTGCAGTCACCATGAGAATCATGATGGTGCTGGTTTTTGGGCTGCTTTTGAGCCGCTGGCAAACTTCAAAACCGCTCAGTTTGGGCATCATGATGTCCAAGAGAATCAGATGCGGCTCGAACGAGGCGACTTTGTCAAGCGTATCCTGACCATCGACGGCGACGGCGGTCTCCAGATCGAGCCCGCCCAAATACGCCTCCAATAGCTCGACATTGGCTTCATTATCGTCGGCGATCAAAACGCGGCTTTTGTTGGACATGAGCTACTTGAACTCCGGGAGTTTGAGCTTCTTGAGTTCGAGAATGAGTTGTGGCATGTCAGTTTGTAGTATTTGCCAAATTCGATGGTAATCCACTGAATCATACCCATGCACGATACGATTGCGAAAGGCAATAATTTGTGGCCAAGGAATTTGAGTCAACTGAGCTTGGGCCGCAGCAGAGACTCGTTTCGCCGCTGCTCCGACATTAAGCACCAATCGTTCCATGGCCAAACACCACAGCCGATCCTCAGTAAAGTCGTCGAGGCTGCGCCCCTGACAAAGATCGATGGCCTCAGAAGCTAGGTCGAGCATCTGACGCAGTGTGATCTGCTCGTTATGCTGCGACATATATTGTCCGGGCCTCTCGGAAAACGTGTTTGAAATACCGTTTCAGTTCAGCAGGCGTGTGCAGATCGACTTCTCGGTTAAAGATAGTGCCGAGCTCGTCTTGCATCCCAAAAAACGCGAGGCCTGGAATATGTTCGGGATGAAACTCAACAATGACATCCACGTCGCTCTCTGGCCCAAAGTCATCACGGAGCACCGAGCCAAACAGGGCCATCTTGGTGATATGATGCCGTTTGCAGAAGTCAGCGATAACTTCTTGTGGAATATCAATTGCGGTGGTGACCATAATAAAATCTCAAATCATGCTGTGGTTAGTTCTTCGCACAACGCCGCGGCGGGGACGGGGAATTGATCGCACAAGGCGCGGACCTCGCTCCGAATCCGGTGGTGCGTGTCCAGGTCCTCGGGGCTGCGGAGGGCTTCCAATATCCAGCGGCCGACGGATTTCATTTCGTCCTCACCCATGCCTCGCGATGAAAGCGCCGGCGTGCCGAGGCGGATGCCCGAGGGATCGACCGGCTTGCGCTCGTCGAAGGGAATCATGTTTTTATTAACGGTGATCGCACAGTGGTCGAGCGCGGTCTCGGCCAACTTGCCACCGATGCCCATGGGGGTGACGTCGACCAACATGAGATGGTTATCGGTACCGCCGCTCACCAGCCGCAAACCACCGGCGGCCAAGGTTTCGGCAAGCACCTTGGCATTGTCGATGATTCGCTGGGCGTAGATTTTGAATTCGGGCTTGAGTGCTTCGCCAAAACAAACCGCCTTGCCGGCGATCACGTGCATCAGCGGCCCCCCCTGCAAGCCGGGAAAAACGCGGCTGTTGATCGTCTTGCCGTACTCGGCCTTGGCCAAGCACAACCCGCCGCGCGGACCGCGCAGGGTCTTGTGCGTCGTGGTGGTGACATAATCGGCAAACGGCACGGGGCTGTTGTGCAATCCCGCGGCCACAAGCCCGGCGTAGTGGGCCATGTCGACCATCAATTTCGCCCCGACGCTTTCGGCGATCTCGGCAAATTTGTCGTGCGGAATCTCACGGGGGTAAGCGCTCGCCCCGGCGACGATCAATTTGGGTTTATGCTCTTTGGCAAGCTTGGCCAAGGAATCAAAATCAATACGATGGTTGTCTTTCCGCACGCCGTAGCTCACGAAGTTATAGAGCATGCCGGACAAGTTGAGCTTCATGCCGTGCGTGAGATGCCCGCCATGCGCCAGATCGAGGCCCAGCACCGTGTCGCCCGGCTGCAAGGCCGCAAAGTAAATCGCCGCGTTGGCCTGCGAACCGGAATGCGGCTGGACATTGGCATACTCCGCACCGAAAAGCTCTTTGGCCCGGTCGATGGCGAGCGTCTCCACAACGTCGACAAACTCGCACCCACCATAATACCGATGCCCGGGATAACCCTCGGCATATTTGTTGGTCAGCACGCTGCCGGCGGCTTGCATCACCGCGGGGCTGGTATAGTTCTCGCTGGCAATTAGTTCCAGACCATCCTGCTGACGGGTAATTTCGTCGGCCATGGCGGACCAAACATCGGGATCATTGGCAGCAAGAAAATTGGTCATCGAATCCTCAAAAGAAACATTCAGAGCAGCGTGGGAACGTGCGGTAATGTCATTGTCGAAGCCATCCGCTAGGGTGTCAATCGCCGGCAGAAATCGGTGTGATCCGCACTTCGATTGTCCCTAGATTATCGGACAGTTCCGCCGGCGAATCGTTCACGCGCAGATAGAGCACGGCATCATCCTTTGGTGTGATCGTCGCCTGCAAACCAAGCGGCATCGGTTTGGTAAACTCGGCAGGATTCTGTCGAGAACGCAACACGCCGAGCAACATGCCGAGCGGCTGGCCATCGTGGTAACGCAGCGTGACGCCCCCCGGCTCGCACGGCCAGGGCTCGCCATCATGAGCGATTTGGTAAGGACCCTCAGCGGCGAGATCGTATTTTTTTCCCTCTTCCAACAGCCACGGCACCTCTTGCCATCCGCGATCGGCGGCAATTGTTGCTGTGGCTGGTTCAGCAACCGGCTTGGCCGAAGTAGGCATAATTGCCATGCGATCCGTGTCATAACCGTAATCAAGCGCGGCAATAAACGCCTGCCATTCAAATTCGAGGTCGGACCATTCTTGGTGGAACAACTTGCGTACACGCTCATTGAAATCGGATTCATTCACCTGCGGGGCAAGCTTCCGAAATATCACGCCGTGCTGCGGATGCGAATCTAGAAACTTAGCGAGCGCCCAACACCAAGCGTAAGCATCGACCGACAGGGCCGCGCGATTGCTGATCGCCAGAACTTCGCCGAGTGAAAGCTGTTTTTTCTTTGCAACCGCTTCGCGAATGATCTTGATGCGGCCCCACATCGGCACGTCATCCTTATCAGCAGGGAACACTCTGAGTTCAAGTTGCCCGTTCTTCCATCGATGCGTGCCCAACAACTCGGCCATCCCTTCCATGTACCAACCCGGCCCGGCAGCACCCAAGAACGAGTGCATGAAACAATGCGTCCCCTCGTGCAGCAGCAGATGCCGCCGATAGTAATCGCTCGGCTGCTCTTCGAGCCACAATTCGTTGCCAAGGGCAAAGCCGTTGATAAAATCGGGATTCCTGTCAGACAGCAAACCCGCGCCCGCGAACTTCGCGCGATCGCGGATCAAGAATCCCTGCACTTGCCAATTCTTGCACTTCGCAAGCGGTATATCAAAATACTCCGCCCAACTGGGCACGGCAGCATCGAACACTTGGGGCAATTCGTCAACGGCCGGACTCGCGGGAACATCCGTGAAAAGCCGCATGTGCTTTCCGGTGATTTCGCGAATGCCAACGGCGGCGGCGCGTGCGCGATCAACCTCGCGCGGCGCGGGCCAATCGGCGGGCGATTGGGCGCTTAGAGATAATAACGCTGCGGTGGAGAGAACCAAAAAAACCAGCGCTCGTACTAGAGAAAATCGCATGATACTTACAAATACTTCGTATCTCGATCACCACGAACCACGCGGACAATCTCGACGAAATCATTACTTGACCGAAAGTAGATCACGTAATGGCCCAGATATGCAGAGCGGATTCCTTTTCCCAATTCTTCGCAAGCATCGCCTAGATCCGGATGACTGGAAAGAAGACGACACTTTTGTCGAATCTTCCCTACCCACTTGCGGGCTGCCACTGGCTTATCGCGGGCAATATACTTATTGATCTCCCGTAAGTCGCGACGGGCATCGGCTGAAATGCGCAATCTGGGCATAGGAGTCAGCGGCCCAACCGTTCTCGTTCAATCGCCGCAATATCCTCCTCTAGTTCGTTAAACACAGTGTCTTCATCGAAGAATAATCCTTCGTCGAGTTGTTGAGCTGCCTTCGCAATCTCCGCCTTGAGTTGTTCACGCGACATCAGTAGCCGCAAACCCTCGGCAACCGCTTCCTGCTCAGACGGATACTTGCCATCTACGACCAATTCTTTGACGAACTGATCCATTTCACTGGTCAGATTGATTGTCATAAACAGACTCCTAGAGGTTGGTTGTCGATACTTGATCTATTGTACCAAGGCGACTCGACCGCAGGCTACCACCTGCGGCTAACAATGTCGCTTTACTTGCCCTGAAACAACTTCTCCAACTGTCGATTTATTTCGCCGCCGATCGCTTCGCGGGCCGTGCTCTGCAGGATTTGCTTGGTGATGTTGGCGATGGCTCGTTGGTCGACGCGAGGGTTTTGGAATGTCCCCTGGATGGGAATCTGGAGCGTCTGCCCCGCGAGTCCACGCAGGGCGTCCTCGCCGTCGATCCAGCGGTCTTGAATCGGAATCTCGATCATCAGCGCGAGTGTCTGATCGAAACCAACCGACCCTTGTGAGCGAATCGGCACCTTATCGATAATGAATTCGAGTTGGCGATGATAAACGCGGCCGTCAACGACTTGAAATTCGATCTGCTGGTCGTTCATCGAGAGCAACTTGGCTTGTTTCGGCGCAGCCGCGGCGGCCGATGCGAGCAAATTCTGGGGATCCTTGAGCGTTTGCATTTGCCGAATGATGTTGACCAAATCCGCGATCATCGGCCCTGGCAACACCGTGAGTTGATGGACGCCCAACTTGCCGGAAGTGCGGGTTTGCTTGGGATCGGCGAGCGGCACTTGCGTTTCGGCCAAGTCGAGTGAAAACTGCCCATCCACGCGTGTCGCACCGGCGAGAATCGGGGCCACATACTTGAGCATCTGCTCGCTCACTGCCGGTGAAATTTGCACATTGGTAAACAGCGGCCCCGCGGGACTGATGATGCGCTGGGGTGCTGGATCGAAAATGGCGAGCGGGTTCGTGGTAAGTTGCCCCGCGCCGAC
>JBGTMM010000476.1:0-3736 GCA_041743635.1 Bythopirellula sp. | reverse complement strand
AATCGCGGCACAATGCGCACGCCAGCGAGCAGCATGAGCGTCGCCCCCCAATCGAGCAGAATCACGCTCCGCGGAATTGTCACCGAGGTAAGAAACAGGGCGTCAACGAGCGTGATGCCGATGGTGCTGAGCGTTACCGTGCGCAGGAGCAGCTGCATGTCGTTAAAATTGACGTAACGGGCGCAATCTTGGTGCAGGCGAGCGTGAAAAAGCGTCGTGAGTTTAACGGTGACAACCCAGATAACCGACGCATTAAAAGTGTTTTGAGCAAAGTAGTCGAGACTGCCGTCGAATCGTAATAAGTAAGCGAGATAATAGGCCGCCAGGCACGGAAGCACCAAGAGAACGAGGGCCGTTAAAAGGCGTTGAGTTCGTTGAGTAATCATGGCTTTGATTTGAGTTTCTTTGTTTGAGAAGTGCTTGCGAGTCTTTGCATTTTCATGCGGGAGACTTGCATCAGGGCGGCTTTTACATTTTCATGACCAGGATATTGCGTCAGGCACCAACGCAAGTGTGGCTCAGCCTGCTCATATTTATGGAGACTTACCAGGAATACTCCGAGCTCGCAACGAATCCAGTAGTCATTGGGACAGACAACGTACGCGCGCTGGAGACTTTCGAGCGCGGACTGCGGATCGTCGATGTCCCGTTGCATGCCCGAAAGTAAGAGCCACATCATGCCCGCTTTATCGGTAGTCGCCGCGGGAGTCTCCTGCTTCGCGGCGCGACAAGCATAAGAGTAAATGACTTGCAAATCTTCAGGGTTCCCAGCATTTTTGTAATTCGTCCACACTAAATTGAGGGAGCTCCAATCCGGCGCAAAAACTTTCAGAAAGACTGTCCCGGGCATATTATTTTTTAAAAGAATCCGAATGATATCGCTGCGATGCCCTCCCGACGATTGAAAGGCACGGCTAAACAAGCGCAGGGCGTCATCAAGGTTGCCGGCGATGAAACTGTTATTGCCAACTGCAAAGAGGATGTCAGGATTTTGGGGGGCAACGAGTAAACTCTGCCGGGAATACGCCGCGTAAGTGGCCAAGCTGGGTCCTTCGAGAAAGGAAAGCTCGGCTAAAAAACGATAGGCATCTCCTTGGAGCGGACACAACTTTGCCGCACGCTGAGCATGAAAGTAGGCTTGATAGAGCAAACTCGAATTCTCTCCGAAGGCTCTGGTTAACCAGCCGCGGAGCTGCTGAGCGGAGGCAAAATTGCTGGCCTGAACGGCTTGGCGAATCTGATTGATGGCCATGGGATTGTCGCCAGCCGATTGGAGAGCCTCAAACCGTTTGAGCAGGGAGCTCGCCAGCCGGACCCGCGCGACGGCCGATTGCGGATAGTCGCGAACCACATTGGTAAGGTGAAAAAACGCGGATGTAGAATTCATTTTCTCCGCTTCATCCAGGTTCAGTTGCTCTTGCTCGACACCCACCGCTTTGCGATCTGTCGCAGCCTCTTGTGCCCTGTCGGCCAACAGATATCGGTCCCATTCCAAGGAGGTCTGCGCGGAAGGAAAAAGGGTCATTACAATCCAAAATCCAGCCAGCGAGGTTGCCAACGCCATATTGAATTTGGAAACCGCGCTGAGAGTGATAGGTCGGGAGGGTTGCTTGACCAATGAAGTTGAGAGTTGGGCCAAACGAAAGGCACAGGCGGCCATAAGAACCGCAATTGTAGCGCAAGCGGGAATAAACCACACGAAATCAACCACGGAATGGACGGCACTGGCCGTTAAGGCGGCAGCGATTCCGCCGATGAGTATTTGAAATTGATAATTCTCGCCCGCGTTGCGCATGGCTCGCAGACACCAATAACAACACGTGCCAAGCGCGGCAGCCAGCAAGAAAATTCCAGGAAAGCCATTCTCCGTGGCGATTTGCAGATAACCATTCTCAGCGTGTGTGTATTCCGTGGGAATCGATTTTTGGATGTAGAGCGGATAAATGAATCGATGCGTACCGGCTCCCGAGCCCGTCAGCCAACCGGCTTTGTAAGCGGCAACATTAGCCGACCACACCAACCGGCGTGCCTGAGAGGCGTCAAGTTTCTCCATCGACCGTGAGGTGAGATTTTCTAAACGGCGCGTAACGTCTTCGTAATTTCCACTCAACGTGAGTGCAACCATGATGACGACAGCCAACAGTCCGCTGGCCATGACGTGCGTGGAGTTTAGCAAGCCAGCGCGAGCGCAGCAGACGGCCATCACGGCCAAGGCGCTTACCATGGCCAACACGCCGCCACGCGACAGCGAGGCCAAGATTGCGAACACCACAACAGCAATCCCCAAATTCAGCGCCAGTTTGACGTATGGGGCCATCGACAAGTTATTGGCGTCAACGGAAAACTGATGCCGCAAGCGACGGCTATTTTGTTTCGCAGTTGATTGATCTCTTCGGAGCATTGTCCACGACAGCAAATTGGCCAACCCAAGCACCAAAAAATGAGCAAAGTGGTTGCGATTCGTAAATGCTGCCTTCATTTCGTAGGCAGTATTCGTGTAGGGATACTCGTAGAACCAGAAAAATTTGCCGTTCGCGGTGAAATACTGCACGATTCCGAAGATGGCAACGAGGATTGCCGAGCAGCTTATCCACCGCACGAGACGTTTGACGTCCTCGAAGGATTCCACCCGCTGGACTGTGGTCACAAACAACAGACCGTAGGCCATAAGGGTTGCCAATGCGAGCCGGGTCTCTTCAGGGGCGAGCGACAAAGTTCGCCACTCGCCTAGATGAGCAGCGGCAGCAGGATTGCCGGTCCAAAGAGGCAAAATTTCCGATAGGCGGGGGGCGATCGCGGCGAGCCATTCACTGGGCAGGGGAACCAACTGAAACGCGACCAAAGCCACGGCCGCGAACAGGATCGCTACTGAATACGTGCGATTCCATTTCGGCTGAGAAACCAAGAGTTGACGGGCAAACCAAGCCACACTCGCCACGACGCACAGGGACAAGATCACGAAGCGTCCCAGCAAATGTCGCCCACCGAAGAGATGCGGACCCACAAAAACGATGGCCCACATGCTGTAGTCGACAATTTTCAAACACGCCGCGGCAGCGCGATCTTGATTTTCACCCCTCACCGAAGAACGGCTGCCAGAATTGCGGCGTGTTGCATTCCAGTGGGACATTGTCTCATGTCTCGAACAGGAGTTTCCCTAAGCGGCTCGACGCGGACGGACGGGTGGAGCAGCGGGTGATTTGCGGGTGGTCGATTTGTCCAACGTCGGATAACTGACCACTGGCCGAGACTCGTGCCGCGGGGACAGATGTTCGGGTTCCTCGGTTTCATCTTGGCCGTAGCCATAGCCATAACCGTCGCCGTAACCGTAGCCGCCATAGCCGTAGCTTTGCGAATCGTGCGACAAGGCATTGGCCACTATGCCCAGGACCCGACAGCCCGAGGAATGGAAGCTCTCGACGGCCCGGATGACCGCGCGGCGATGATTCTTTTCTGGTCGCACGACGAGTATCGCACCATCGACCAGTTGGCCGACAATTTGCGCGTCGCTGACCGCCAAAATTGGTGGGCAATCGACAATCACGCGGTCGTAAACAGAATCTGCCCAGGCTAGCAATTCCACAAAAGCCTGGCTGCTCAACAGTTCCGCCGGATTGGGACGACGCAACCCGACCGGCAAAACATCGAGCCCTTCGACTTCCGTGTGATAGACCAACTGAGGCGCCGACTCGGCGGGAGGCAGCTTGGAGGTGATGACCTCGGCGACGCCCGGTGC
>JBGTMM010000475.1:0-2765 GCA_041743635.1 Bythopirellula sp. | reverse complement strand
TTGATCGATGTTCAAATTGGCCAGCGCCGCCAGCGACCAGAAAAACATGATGCCCAGCGCCACACGCAACATAGCCGGTGTGTAGGCCAGGGTTTTGAGATCACGCCACGTTTGCTGCGGGGCATCCCAGGGAAAACGCCGCGACGGATTGCCCGCCGGTTGGCGAGCGATGCCTAGGCTGGCGATCCAACCGGCAATTGCAATGCCGACCAACACGAACGCCGACCACTGCCAGTGTGTCTGTCCCTTTTCTCCGGTGTGATCGGCTAGCCAACTCCCCAGGGTCGCGCCAACCATCGTGGCCATGACTGTGGTGAGCCCAATGAGGCCATTGGCCGCGGAGATGTGGCTCTGTTCGAGCATCTCGGGAATGCTTCCCAACTTGGCGGGGCCAAACAGCGCGGCCTGTGCGCCGATCATCCCCAATACGGCGAGCATGAACCACACCTGCCCCCACAAGATGCTCACAATGGCTAGGGCCATGATAAAAATCTCGGCCACTTTGCACGCCACGATGACCGAGCGCTTGCTAAAGCGATCGGCCAAGTAACCCGCGGGAGCCGCCAGGAAAATATAGGGAGCCACAAACACGGCCGTGCCGAGAGCCAGGATGCGGCTCACTTGGCCGGCCTGAAAATAGTCTTTGCCGATGCCGATCACCAACCAGCGCAAGATATTATCGTTGGTCGCTCCCAGAAACTGGGTCAGCAGCAGGCCCAGAAAGCTCGCCGAGAGCAGACCGCGATTGCCCCCCGGAACCTCGGAAACTTTCTTACTGGACGGTGAATCGCTTGTCATTGAGAGCCGAATAGTGCCGCCTGAAGGGGATTTGCCAACGGCTTACTAATGTAGCTTGCCGCCGCAGTTTGCACCAATCGCAATCGGCAGATGAGTGGCATTTCGACTGAAGCCCGCCGAAGTCTTGTCTGCCAATTTTGCGGTATCCCTGACAGTTGGAATGACTGTAAAGTTTATTCGACTGGTTGCGCGTAATTGGGCAATAAAGTGACTGACAAAGACTTGAACGCGGGCGGAACTGTGAGTGCCGACTTTTATATCGACTTGGTGACCGCCCTCTGGTTGGGATTCATCGGGGCCTGTGTCGGCAGTTTCCTTAATGTTGTCGCATATCGTTTGCCACTGGGGATGTCGGTGGTGTGGACGCCCTCGCATTGTCCTAAATGCAACCATCCGATCCGGGCCCGCGACAATGTCCCCGTTCTGGGATGGCTCTGGCTGCGAGGAAAATGCCGCGATTGCGGGGCTCCGATTTCTCCACGTTATGCGATTGTGGAAGCGATCATGGGCCTCGTGTTTTTTGTGCTGGCGTATGTGGAACTTTTTAGTGGCGGGGCACGTTTGCTAGGTGGGACATTTACAAATCTTCGCGGCGCATTCGACATCGTTTGGAATCCTCAATGGCCAGTCATCGGCATGTATGCCTATCATGGTCTGCTAGTAAGCTCCCTCATGACGTTAGTGCTGCTGCGATTGGACAAAAACATTTCCGTCAAGAAATTCATTGGTTGGTCGGCGCTGATCCTCTTTCTTTGGCCGTGGCCTGCCGTTTTGTGCGCGGTCAAATAGCCTATTTGCCATCCATCGCACGATCTGAGGGCAACAATAAATGCTTGCTGCTAACCGGTAGCATGTTAGAATTCCAATATGAACACCGAAACGATGCAAGGTTTGCTCCGACGCCAGCCATTCCAACCCTTTGAGGTGCGGATGAGCAACGGTGATGCGTTTCAGATTCGGCATCCAGAAATGGCATTCTTGCTAAAATCGAGTTTGATTCTGGGTAGTCCCGAGTCGGATGATTTTATCTTTTGTTCGTTGCTGCATGTCGCCGATGTCAAAGCCTTGCCCTTTGCCACCGGCGGAGCAAACGGCGAGACTCGCTAGCGCGGCAGTATCTTCGCTACGTCTCGTGCAAAGTAGGTGAGAATCCCGTCCGCGCCAGCTCGTTTAAAAGCGAGCAAACTTTCTAGGATCACTTTGTCGCGGTCGAGCCAACCTTTTTCCGCCGCGGCGCAAATCATCGCGTATTCGCCGCTGACTTGATAGACAAACGTCGGTACGCCGAATGTCTCCTTCACGCGACCCACGATATCGAGATACGGCATTCCCGGTTTGATCATCACGCTGTCGGCCCCTTCGGCGATGTCGAGGGCCACTTCGCGGAGTGCCTCGTTGCCGTTGGCCGGATCCATTTGATAGGTGCGTTTGTCACCGCTTCCCAAATGGCCGGCGGAACCCACCGCGTCGCGGAACGGCCCGTAGAATGCTGAAGCATATTTTGCCGCGTAGGCCATGATCTGCACCTGCTCAAATCCGGCGGCATCGAGCGCTTTGCGCACCGCGCCGACCCGGCCATCCATCATGTCGGAAGGGGCAATGATGTCGCAGCCCGCTTCGGCTTGCACAACGGCTTGTCTGCAAAGCATAGCAATCGTTTCATCGTTGACCACATAACCGTCGCGAACCAAGCCGTCTTGCCCATGGCTGGAATAAGGATCGAGCGCCACATCGCAGATCACGCCGATCCGATTGCCATGAGCCTGCTTCACGGCGCGGACCGTGCGACAAATCAGGTTCTCGGCGTTCAGCGCTTCCTCGCATTCCGGTGTTTTCTTTTCGGCCGGTGTTGCCGGAAACAAGGCGACCGCGGGGATGCCCAACTTCACTGCCTCGCCAACCGCTTCAACCACGAAATCGGTGGCCAAACGCTCGACGCCTGGCATCGAGGGAATTGGTTCCCGGCG
>JBGTMM010000474.1:0-2841 GCA_041743635.1 Bythopirellula sp. | reverse complement strand
ATTTTGAGCGGTTAACGGTACGCACGCGGCGTGCGTACCCTACTTCACTTCCATGCCGGTCTATACACAACAGATACAGTGTGGCTCATTGGCGGTGAACCTTCCAATGCGGACCCTCTTAACGACCTGGACGTCACAAATCTGGGAGTCGATCACGTCACCATCGACGATCACGCATTTGTTCAAGGATTTCTTGTGATGCGAGTCAAGGAGAAGATGAGTGAGCGATAATGAATCTGGCAACAAATTACGAAGTCCCAATCCGTATAACGCACCCGACGCGTATTCGACTGGACGGCGGCGTGCTTCCTCACGGTTCTTTCAACTGTATACCGGAATTGCTTGCATCGTCGGTTCCGGGGGAGTCTTGCTTGCCACAGGATTTATGACATTTCTCTTTCTTGATAGGGCGGAGAGCCCCTATTTAAAAGGTTGGGCATCGGGGGACCAACTGTTATGGTGCTTTTTAGGATTTGGATTCTTGTTGTCAATCATCAGCGCATTTATTGGCGACTTGCGAACGCGCCTACTCGCCGCAGCGCTGGTTGCGGTTTATGTTTTCGTATTTCTCTGCTTGAATGACTGGATTTTTTAGACTTTGAGCAGAATACCCAGATATGACTCAAAGAAACCCCTATGCCGCTCTTTCTGTTCCTGCTGAAGTTTCGGCGGGGTGGCACTGGCGAACAGCCGTTCATGTGGGTGCCAGTGCAAAAGCGAAATCGGTTCAGCGATCCGCGTTCGGCCACAAGGCTATTTTCACAAGACGAAGCTCCGCGGACAATGGCGACTTCCAGGAAGACCTGAGAAATTTCGTTGGAGGGTCAATCATGAAGGCGAGGGCCGAGAAATCGATCCCGATTTGCCGCGGATCACTCTTCCGCCTGCGAATTTTGGCTAACCGTCACCGATGGCGATGGCGGGATTGCAACCACGAGTTCTTTCTTATCGCTTACCGTGTAAGTCGACGCTAAAATTGACCCGCCAAGGCGAGTGCCCTTCAAGGCGCACCCCGGCCAGGATATGTACAAAGAATACAATTCATTTGATCGCTATCGAGCCTCGATAAAAAACTTCTGCCGTGCGATGGATCTCCTATCGCGAATTGTGTTCAAGTGTGCATAAATGCCGTTATCCGATTGGATCCGCATTGGAACGGATAGCCGATGCCACCCCATCACGTTTGCTGGTGTGACAGTAGTTGTCACCAGCGCCGGTATTTTCTTCTCATTACAAGTCATTTGGTACTAAAACATGTTGCATTGAGCCCGGCGGATTTGTTAGAACCTCCACCGGACGGACTCTGCTAGCTAGGACAACGGAATGCCTAAGCTCTTCTGACGGGGGTATTGAGTCATGAGTTCGTCCCAACCAACCCCAACGAATAATACTGACCCTCCCACAATTCCAGACAATTCAAGTGCATCACCCGTAGATCCTATTGCCCATCGCTTGAATGAATTACGGGCCCTGGAGGTGCATCAAGCGATTCGTGAGCGACGCAAGAAGGCGGGAGTTGCCGACCTGCCCGAGGCGGAAAATGAATATAACCTCGTTGGCTTGGCGCTGTCCGGAGGTGGGATTCGTTCGGCCGTCTATAACCTGGGCTTTCTCCAAGCGCTCAGCCACCGTGGGCTTCTGCGTCATGTTGATTATCTGTGCACAGTGTCCGGCGGCGGCTACATCGGCGGCCATCTCGCCGCGCTAGCGGACAACCTGAGCGACAAGTACGAGCAAAGCCGCGAGCAGGCTCGAGGAAATGAACAGCACAACCTACAACCCGCCAGCTTTCATGACGACAAAGTCAACGAGGAATCGAATTCCTATGTCGCCGATCTGGGGGTCAACGATCGCAACCAGTTGCAACCGGAGTATCGTTTTCGTCATGTCGGTGAATACCTTTTCTCGGACTCGTTTCAATTCGTCTGGCGTTACGTGGCTTGCACGATTCCGATGCTGATCCTGGCAATCAGCAGCCTGGGATTTGCTGCCACGCTGGTGGCGCTGGCTTGGCGTTCACTCGATTCCTTCGCAGCCCGCGATTTGGCTGCCTGGTCGGGACTGCACGATTTGGGATTGGGGGGCGAGTTCGTGCAAGCGTTCTTGCCGTGTTTCTTTCCCGCAGTTGGTTTTTGTATCGGCGTCTTTGCCTACGGAATCGGATCGCGGCGGAAGTCCAGCGCATGGCGCCGGCGGGGAGCCAAGTGGGCCAAGCGAAGCGTCATCATCGGCCTGATTTTTTTGGCCTGCTCGCTGGCGGTATTTCTGGGCAATGGGGAATCGTCGATCTGGTTTGACACGACGGACATGAAGTTTCAGTCGCTAACGTGGCCGCTCCTGGCGTTGACGCTCCTCTTCCTTGTTCCGATGGTTCGCTTCCGTAGTGTCGTGAACAGCGCTCGCGAAGGGGCACCCGCCTGGCAGGCTGCGGCCGCGAGATTCATTGTCGCGGGAGCTTGCACGTGCACACCGTTCTTCTTCGTGCATTGGATGAGCCGCGAAAATATTTCCGGTTGGACGACGCACAGGAATCCGGATTTTGAGCGTGAAGATATCACCCATTGGCCGGAGTATGCGAAATGGCGCAACGAACTTGGCACGGACGGTTTCGCGGCAAACTCGCCTTGCCTCGACCAGATCCTTCAGCAAACAATCGCCCTGGAAAACATTCAGGATTTGAATTGGGGGCACCAGACGGAAGAGCGTCACGCAAAACTTCGCAATGTCGAGAAAGCGATGTATTTCGGCCGGCTTGGTGCGCTGGCGGAATACGTGACGTTCGAAAAGTCAGACATCAAGGATTGGCGGGCGGGCACCCACGCCCTGCGCTTACTGAAGGAG
>JBGTMM010000473.1:0-4123 GCA_041743635.1 Bythopirellula sp. | reverse complement strand
AAGAGAAAGAAACAACATGAAGCAGGAGATGTTAATCAACGTCGCCCAGCCCGAAGAGTGCCGGATCGCGATCGTTGAAGACAATGTGCTCGAAGAACTGTATGTCGAGCGGAGCAGCCAAGACAATTACGTCGGCAATATTTACAAGGGCCGCATCGTCAATCTCGAGCCAAGCATCCAAGCGGCGTTCGTCGATTTCGGCGTGGGTCGCAACGGGTTTTTGCACATTAGCGACGTCGAACCGCAATATTTTCGCCAAGGAGGATACGACCCGGCCAAGTTGATCGACGTCGACGGCGGGCAGGGGGGTGGCGGTGATGATGACGAAGATTGGACCGAAGATGGTCCCGCCGAGAAGGTTCGTCATGGTAATGGCCACAACGGCCGAGGCGGCACGCAAACGCGTCGCGCCAGGCCGGGCGTCAGGCCTCGCGTGAAGCCGCCGATTCAGGAAATTTTCCGCCGCGGCGACGAAGTGCTGGTGCAAGTCATTAAAGAAGGGATCGGCACGAAGGGGCCGACGCTTTCCACGTATATCAGCATCCCCGGCCGCTACCTGGTGTTGATGCCAGCGCTGGGTCGCATCGGCGTGTCGCGCAAAATCGAGGATGACGACGACCGCCGGCGTCTGCGAGATATTCTGCGTGAATTGAACCCCCCTAAGGGATTGGGTTTCATTGTCCGCACGGCGGGGACGGACCGCACCAAGAAAGAACTCTCGCGCGATTTGGCGTATCTGTTGCGGCTGTGGAAGGTGATCGTCCGCCGGATCAAGAAGACCACCGGGCCGGTGGATATCTACGAAGAAAGCGACATGATCATCCGTACGATTCGCGACATCTTCACGAACGAAGTCGACAGCATCGTCATTGATGAACCGAAGGCGTATGAACGGGCCAAGGAATTTTTGCAGATTGTCATGCCGCGGTACGTGAATCGGCTCACGTTGTACGAAGGCAAGGAACCACTGTTCCACAAGAACAGGCTCGACGAGGAAATCGCGCGGATCAACCAGCGGCAAGTGCCGCTCAAGGGGGGTGGCTCGATTGTGATCGATCAAACCGAAGCGCTGGTGGCCATCGACGTGAACAGCGGTAGTTTCCGCACCGACGGTTCGGCCGAGGAATCGGCGTTTCGCCTCAATCAAATCGCGGCCAAAGAGATTGCCCGCCAGTTGCGGCTGCGTGATTTGGGCGGCGTGGTGGTGAACGACTTCATCGACATGCGGAAAGAACGGCATCGCCGCACGGTGGAGCGCACCCTGCGCGACGCGGTGAAGCGCGATCGGGCCCGCACCAAGATTTTGCGGACCAGCCCGTTCGGCCTTATCGAAATGACCCGCCAACGGATTCGGCCCAGTTTGCGGCGGAGTGTGTACAAGGAGTGCCCGGCTTGCACGGGTTCGGGGTTGGTGAAGTCGGCCGAGAGCATGGCGATCGAGGTGATCCGCAAGCTGCTGATGTGTGCCCACAATGAGCGGATTGCTCGCGTCTCCGTGACGGTGGAAGAGGACGTGGCCAGCTATCTGAACAACCGCAAGCGGCGGGAACTCACCCGGATGGAAGACGAATACAACCTGCAATTGCAGGTGCTCAGCCGCGAGGACGTGTCGCCGGAATTTTTGAAAATCGAGTGCGAAGACAGCTCGGGGCGGGAGATTCGGTTTGTGGAGTAGCTCGGTCTTGCTGCGGAAGCTGTTCTCCTATTTGGTTTGAATGTAGAATGGCGTGGTGGGCAAACTATTCGACAATGTCGTCGCTGCCATCCATTCAGATCGCTTCATGGTATCGTGGCATGCCGACGAACGGTGTGAAGAGCGCGAGATATCTGCTTGGCAACTTGTGGCCGGCATTGACGATGCCCAACTGATACGCGAGCGACCTCGGAGCAAGCCGAACCCATCGGTTGTTATTCAACACCAACTTGTGGATGGCAGTGAAGTGGAGGCTGTTTGGTCCTGGCTAGCGAAAAGCAATCGTGCCATGCTTGTAACAGTGTATTTTCGAGATTGAGCCGAATTATGTCCGATAAACGAGAAAAACGGAAACGTTGGGTCCAGCGCGGCAATTACGCCGTTGAAGTCGAAGTCGAAGTCATCTATCCGGAAGAAGCTCCCTCGGAGGCATGTCTTGAGCCTACTACCGTTCTTTGGCTCGATGAGGTGGCTCGTAAGGCCGAAGAAGGTGATCTCCAGTTCTTGCATAGTGCCGGACGAGTCTTTCAGGCTGTAACGTCCTGACGATTTGTCGAGTGCGAAGATAGCTCGGGGCGGGAGATAGGGTTTGTGGAATAGGTGCTAGAGAAACCACGAATTGCCCAGCGCGGCCTTTGGCCGCAACCAAAAATCATTGAACAGGAGGAAACAGAGCGAGCAGAGGCAATTTATGTATGGTAGCTCCGCTTCCTCTGCTCACTCCTGTTCAAAAAAATTGTGCGCGCTGCGAAAACTCGAACCGTTTTAGCGCAAATACTAGTATTAACATGCGAGCTATTTGGGTATAAAGAAACTGACCGTTGGCGGTTAATAATTCCACAGTGTTGTGGGTTGGTTGTTGAGGGTTGGGGATTACCATGAGCCGGAATGTTTCTTGGGCCCTGATTATAGTTCTCTTATCATGCCCGGCGATCGTGGCGCAAGTGCAGCATGTAGCGCCCCAGCGCATCATCGTAGGCTTGGAGCGTACCCTCAAGGTGGCTCTGGCTGGACGCGATGATACAACGGTGATAGTAACTGCGGATAACGAACTCGTTCTTGAACATCAAGTCCAGGAATTCATGGTTCACACTGTCTACCGAGATGGCCGGATAGATGATAATGCTCATCCTGAAAAGGGACCAAATGTTCAAGGCTTTCGGTTGCGTGTTCGAGTGGCAGCTGGCCCTCGATATGAAGGTCCAATAGCATTGACCCCGGAGGGCTATGGTTCCGTGGCCCATCCGTATTGGAGGATACAAGTCCGGTATGTCCGTTTGCCTTCTGTCGATGAACATCTCTGGGTCACACTTGCTATGGGATCGCGTGCGGATCAAAAACTCCTCAATAGGATAGACGATGCAATTACTGAATACGTGAGGCAGAAGTCACCTTAATCCTTGAAAATCGAGTGCGAAGACAGCTGAGGGCGGGAGATTCGGTTTGTGGAGTAGGGGCCTGGCTCAAGCATATTTTCGTAGATTAAACGCAGAGGACGCCGAGGCGCGGAGAGCCGCAGAGTTCATTGAAACGAATGACCAACTCCAAATTTTCTGCGGAACTCCGCGCCTTTGCAATCTCTGCGTTAAAATCTTCTTGGACGCGTATGGAAAAAGTCATTCCGAATGGAGCTCCACGATTTGAGGAATCTGGGTTCTCGCTTTTCAGGCTTTTCATGCGTGGGCATGCTGTACCAGATCCCTCTGGTCGTGGAACTCCCCTTGGGATGACGGAGGCCCCCCTCGACAGGCCGGGTGGGCTCCGGTAGATTGTGGAGTTTGGCGAATAGCCGTGGCCCTGACAGGGGCTGGGTTCCTGACAAAGGAGGCGATTCGCTAGCTTCATGTTTCCCTCGTTAGTTCAAAGTAGTAGGTTATTTGCCATGTACGCAATCATCTTGGATGGTGGACGACAATTCAAAGTCGAAGAAGGTCAAGAGCTCACGATCGACTTTCGCGATTTGCCGGCCGGTGAAAAGCTTACTTTTGATAAGGTGTTGGCGATCTCAACCGGCACGGGCGATCTCAAGCTAGGTGCCCCGACCGTGGCCGGCGCGAGCGTGGCGGCCGAAGTATTGGGTGCCGACAAGGGGGAGAAGCTGGTCGTGCAGAAATTCCGCCGCCGCAAAAATTCGCGCCGCAAGACGGGCCATCGCTCAGTGCTGACCCGCGTGAAGATCGGCAAGATCACGGGCTAGGCTTTACCGACGCTCATAGATGGCCTGTGATGATTCCTAAGTGGTCGATTCGATTGTTGACCGAGCAAGTTCTTGGTCGATAATCGAGAAAGTAGCCCCAAGGCGTTTTTCACATGGCTTTTTTATGCAAAAGTTCACAGCCGTCATCGAACATTGCCCCGATACCCAACTTTAAGTGGGTTACGTTCCTGGCTTTCCTGGCGCTCACTCTCAAGCACTGACTCTCGACGAAT
>JBGTMM010000472.1:0-3554 GCA_041743635.1 Bythopirellula sp. | reverse complement strand
ATCACAGCCTCGCAGGTAATAGCAGGTGCCTGAATAAGACTGAACTGTTCACGAGCCCAATCATGTCTCTTTTCGCGACGATTTAGCAATGCCACCAGCGGACCGGTATCAGTAATTACCGATCCTTTCATTGACCATAACCTTGCAAATGCCGAGCATTTGTTGCCAAGTCCGTTGGCCCTTGAATTGAGCCAACCAAGTTTCCAGCCAAATCCGTACAACTAAGCTTCTGCGAAACTTTACGACCTGATAAGTAAGCTTCCAGAGCGTTGCGCACAACGTCGGATTTAGCTTCTCCTCGATCACGTGACGCACGATCAAGCCTAGCATGCAAATCTTCGGGGAGCCTTAGTTATAAATTTTTCATCGCCACTCCGTATTACGGTTCTGCCATAATTGTACTACATGCGGTGCTTTTTGGCAAGTAGTAGCCGAAAATATTGTTTTCTAAGACGATGGAAACAAGCTCCTGTGCAACGCCTCCGCCGGATGCAACGCCCGTCGGCCCGTGCCGTGCTTGATCTGTTGCCGGCAACTCACCCCCGCCGCGACGATGGTCGTCTCCTCGCCAACGCCGCGCACGGCGGGCAACAAGCGTCGCTCTCCCATGGCCAGCGACACGTCGTAATGCTCCGCTTCGTAACCAAACGAACCCGCCATGCCACAACAGCCCGAATCAACTTCCTCGACTTCGCCCCCCGCCACCGACAACATGCGTTTGGATGGTGCGGTTCCCACAAGCGCCTTTTGGTGGCAATGCCCATGCAGCAGCACCTTGCCGAGGGATTGCTTAATGTCAAGATTTAGTGTGCCTTCGTCCGCCAAATTGGCGATGAACTCTTCAAACAGAAAAGAATGCTCGGCAATCCTGGCCACGCGGGGCTCCTCGGGTAGGAGCGTGAACAGTTCGTCGCGTAAGGTGAGCAAGCAGCTCGGCTCGAGCCCCACGATCGGAATCCCACGTTCAGCAAACGGAAAAAGTTTTTCCACGCAATCGCGGGCCGACGCACGCGCCTGATCGATAAAACCTTTCGATATCGCCGGCCGACCACAACAATAGTGCCCCGGCAGCAACACTTCAAATCCCGCGGCTTCGAGCACTTCCGTCGCGGCGATACTCACTTCGGGATAGTTGTAGGTATTGAACGTGTCGTTAAACAACACCACTTGCTTGCCAGTGGCGGCTCGCGGTTCACGGTTCGCAAACCAAGTGGTAAACGGTTCGCGTGCAAACTGCGGCAATTGCCTTTGCACACTGATTCCCAACGCTTTTTCCAAGAAGACTTTCACCATGCGGTTCGAGAGCACCGCATTCACCAGTGGTGCCATCACACCGGAACTCCAGCGGCTCGCACGGGCAATATCCGCCATCAGTCGAGCACGCAGGGGTTTGCCATTCTTCTCGTAATAATGAACCAGAAACTCGAACTTGATTTTCGCCATATCGACTGACGATGGACATTCGCTCTTGCAAGCCTTGCACTCGATGCACAAATCGAGCGCGTCATACAACCGCTCACTCGTGAATGACTCCTGGGGCAAGATGCCCGACATCGCCGCCCGCAAGAGATTCGCCCGGCCACGGGTGCTGTGTTCTTCTTCTTGCGTGACCATGAAGCTGGGGCACATCGTGCCCGTGTTCAACTTGCGACATATCCCCGCCCCGTTGCACATCTCCACGGCCCGCGCAAAACCCTGATCCGCCGAGAAATCCAGATGCTCCTTCATGGGCTCGATTTCGTATTGATCGTCGTATCGCAAATGGGCATTCATCGCCGGACCGTCCACCACATTGCCGGGATTCATCAAGTTCCGCGGATCGAAAATCCGCTTCACTTGGCGATAAAGCCCGTACAACTCGGGGCCGAAGAACCGTTCGTTGAGCCAGGTCCGCGTGCGGCCGTCGCCATGTTCGCTCGACAATACCCCATCGCAACCGTGGAGCAAGTCCACCGCGAACTCGGCGATCCGTGGCAGCTTCGCGATTTCCTCCGCCGCTTTGGTGTTCAGCAGCGGCTTGATGTGCAAGCAACCCGCGCTGGCATGAGCGTAATAGGCGACCTGCGTGCCAATTCCCGCGCAGAAGTCTTCAATCTTCGTGACGTAATCCGCCAGGCACTCCACCGGCACGGCGGCATCTTCGATGAACGGAATCGGCTTGTGATCTCCCTTAATGCTCATGAGCAATCCCAGCCCCGCTTTGCGGACGACCCACACATCTTCCTGCTGGATCGGCGTCTTGGCTTCGGTAATTGCCGTAAAGGGGACACCCTGGGCGGTAAGATGCTCCCGCAGTCGGGAGAATTTCGCGACAAGTTCGGTGTCCGAATCACCCGTGAACTCGGTGATCAACACGCAATTCGGAAACCCTTCAATAAAGTTCCGCAGCCGGCGGGCGTAATCCGGCACGTCGCGGCAGAGCGTGATCCCCATGTGATCCAACAACTCCACCGCCGTGGGTCCCACTTCCAGAATCGTCGGCACGGAACTCAGCGCGGTGTAAAGCTTGTCGAAATGCACTACGGCCAACGTCGAGAGCTTAGGCTTCGTGACCAAGTTCAACTTCAACTCATGCATCACGCCGAGCGTCCCCTCGCTGCCGCACATGAGCTTGGCGAGATTGAAACGGGGGTCAGGAGGAAACGCGTAAGTTGTGCCCGTGGGATCGAGACGATCCAAGTTGTAGCCCCCGCACCGCCGCCAATGCCGGGGCGTATGAGAGCGAATGATGTCCCGGTTCGCATCGCTAGCCACGAGCGCCGCCAATTCGCGGTAGATCTGGCCTTCGTGACCCGAAAGCCTGCACTTCGCGGAGAGCGTTTCTTTTTCGACAGGCCCAAAATGCGCGCGGCTGCCATCCGCCAAAAAGATCCCCGTCTCCAACAGGTGGTCGGCCGTCATGCCGTAGACAATCGAATGGCTGCCCGTGGAATTGTTGGCGACGACGCCCCCCATCCCCGCGCGATTGCTGCTCGCGGGGTCGGGGCCGAACTGCAAACCCACGGCGTTTAGACGCGCATTGAGATGATCGAGCACGACCCCTGGTTCAACGCGCACCCAATGCTCTTCGACATTCACTTCCAACACGCGGTCCAAGTGCCGATTCAAATCGAACACGACCGCCTCGTTCACGGTCTGTCCCGCGAGGCTGCTGCCACCGGTGCGCGGCAAAATCGGCACGCCATACTTCGCCGCCAGTTCCACCCCCGCGTGTAGCGCTTCGATATTTTTCGGCAGCACCACCGCATACGGCATCACCTGATAGATGCTCGAATCGGTGCTGTAGAGCACACGATTAAAACTATCGGTGCGGATGTCGCCACCCGTGCGTTTTCCCAGTTCCGCCAAATAGTCCCGCACCTTGTCGGGCAGCGGTGAAATCGTCGGGCGCGTCGAGGCGGTGGCAACACTCATGCAGAATACCCAAAAATGATGGCAAGGCCGAAAAAATCAGAAGTTCTTACGCATACTACGGTTTGATCGCTCGATACTCAACTTGCACGCGGCGACAACAGGCAGATTGTAAAGTTAGAGTGAACCGCCAAGGACACCAA
>JBGTMM010000471.1:0-1795 GCA_041743635.1 Bythopirellula sp. | reverse complement strand
GGAATTATGCGGCTCCCGTGGCCAACTGCCGGACTGGATTGCCCAGAGTCCGCAACGATTCGCCCCAAGTCGCCGCTTTACCCACCAAAGCCGCCCTCAGACCCCCCAGACCGACTGTAACCCTGCGCTTGCGGCTTAGCGACCGCCGCGCCAACCGCCGCGCGGTGGGGGCCGATTGGATAAGTGGTGCTTCCGTCGCTGCCTCTTCAAACTGCGCCTCTTCAAATTGCCAAGCCTGACAATCCACATTGTGAAACAACAGCGCCCGATCCACCCGTTGCCAGAGATCGCGATCTTTCACGGGCACGATTCGACCGAACCGTTCCCATTGCCAATCGTTAGCCCGCCATTCTGTGAGCCCACAGCGAATGCCCCGGCTCACGTAACGGCTTCTGGTGACAAGCGTTACTCGTGCGGGACCATCGAGGGCTTCAAGCCCCCGCACGACCGCGAGGAGCTCCAACCGTTCTCCACATGCCGCGAATTCATCGTCGGAGACGACCATCCGCCGGCTTGTTTCAACGTTTTGCAGCACAAATCGCCAGGATTGACCGCTCGGAGAACAATTCGCTTCGGAGAAAAGCAAATAATGGGGAGTGATTGTCATGGGGACACACTCTCGGACGCCAGTTGGCATCGAGCCGATTTGGTGGGGTACGGTGAAGAGCTTCGGCTGCCATTCACTCGTGGGGAGTTCCTACAGACCCGCGTCCGCTGCGAGTCGAACAGCGGCATAAGCCCTGTCCAAAATACCTTATCGGCAAACTCGCCGCCATTTCTCCAACTTATCAGCGCGATGTTTTTATCGGACTTATCAATACCGCAAACCGCCGGCTCGCATGGCAGTGTTTGTCAACGGCAAGGCCGTTCCATTACGGTAGCCCGGCGTTGGTCACACCCGGCGACTTTCCTAGGTCGCTTGAATCAAATCAGCAACCAGCGGCTTGTCTTTCGCCAAATGACTCACTTGCATCACGGTAAAGCCAAGAATGTTTCCCTGGCCATCGACGCGTTCCATAACGGCGTCGTTGGAGGTTTCGCGCATGAACCCAGCTTGATCGCTAAAAAGGACTTCCAGGAAATCTCCCTCTGAGTCAAACCAGATTTTCACTTGTTGGGCCATAGAGGTAAACCTGCACTAGGCGGCCGGCGTAATCGAGTAGGAATCTTCACACTTGCCCCTCGCGGAGGCGGGGGCGGGAACCAGTCATTCATTCCGCAATCCGCAATTCTTCTCAATTCCGCAATCCGAACTCCGCATTCCGAATTTGCTTCACCCCCCGCCGCGCGACCATCTCGCCAAAGCTGTTGACCCCATACCGCGGCACCGCCGCCAATTCCTCCAGCGCCCGGTCCACCGCCTCAATGTAAGAATCCTCGAACACGGTTTCCACATCGCTTGCGGTTTCGCGGCGCGAAACCGCAAGCGGAGCTCCGAGCGAAAACTTTTGGACTCCCAATTCCGCATTCCGCAATCCGACTTCCGCAATCTCTTCCCCCTGCCCATACTCCTCCTGCCAAAGCGCCAGGTCATCACTGCTAAACGGCGTGGGCGACCCACCCCGCTGCCAGAACAAAAAGTCGCGGCCATCGACGTCGCCATCTTGGTCGAAGTCGGCCGATGACGCGCCCGACTCATAGGCTCCAATGTCAATTCTGGTACCGATCACACGACTGTAGTTGAAACCACGCTGATCGTAATTTGGAACTTCGCCGTCACCGGCGATGGCCGCCGGATCGCCCGCGTCGATCGCCGGGCTGCTGGCGAGCAAAGCATGGGTAAAAGTGGGTCCAC
>JBGTMM010000470.1:0-2234 GCA_041743635.1 Bythopirellula sp. | reverse complement strand
GCCCCCGAGCCAGCGGACATCGTCAAGAATCGAATCGACATATTCCTGTTCTTCCTTGGTCGGATTCGTGTCGTCGAACCTCAGGTTGAACTTCCCACCATACTGCCGCGCGAGTCCGGCGTTGAGGCAAATGCTCTTGGCATGGCCGATGTGGAGATAGCCGTTCGGCTCCGGGGGAAACCTGGTATGCACCCTCCCCTGGTTCTTACCGGCGGCCAAGTCGGCGTCGATGATTTGCTCTATAAAATTCCGCGAGGCTTTTTCCTCGCCGGGAGTCGGTGCGTTCGACATCGGTGTTCCTACTTCAAAAGCGATTTGGTTGCTCTCTCACTCCCCCAATTTAGCAAACCAAATTGATTTTTCGTAGGTGATTATCTATCGGAAACGATCGCTTCGAATTATTCACTGCCCCAAAGCCGCGTGGGCCGCACGAACCCGGAGCGCCGCCCGCAGCACGTCATACTGATAAAGCTCGTCGTTTTCACCACTGAACCGCAATAACGCGATTTCGTCGTCTTGGAGCTGACGCAAGCGCTGATCGGTGAGATTCCGGTTGAGGTAATCATTCTCCGCCGCGGTTCGCACGGGCGAGTAATCACCGACCGCGAGGAACGGGCGATAGTCGGTGAGCCGGCGATTCAGCACCGCAAGTTCCAACCGGGTTTGCTCCCTGGCGTCGGCAACCGCTTGCCGCTTGAGGGGCAGTGTGACTTGGCGGTAGCGAACTAGCTGCTGCCGCGCCAGGGCGTAATCCCGATAGGCATCCACTAGTTCCGGCGTGAGTCGCCAACCAGGCGCGACATTCTCTTGAGCGCGCACGGCGGTGCAGGACAGCGACAAAGCCAAACAACAACCAACAACGAACTGACGCATGAGAAAACTCCGAAAAGAAAAGGCGAGCGGGGGGCATAAGCCCCCTGCAATTCCGCAGCGGTGCCGCCCCCAGCTTTTCAGAGTAATTGGCGTCGCGGCGATTGCCAGCATTTTGCCGTGCGATGCGTTGCTTCGCGGCTCCCGCCGTTACAATCGTTTCAACCCAACACGATGAGATTATTGCGGTGTACGACTTCGTCGTAGGGGCGGTGGCCCAAGAGTTCCGCGATCCGCTCGGTGGGCTGACCGGCAATAATACGCATCTCGTCGGCGGCATAGTTCGTGAGCCCCCGCGCAAATTCCCGCCCGGTGTTGTCGCAGAGCGACACGACGTCCCCCTTCACAAAGCTGCCGTTAACTTCGGCAACCCCCACGGCCAGCAAGCTGCGTCCGCCGGTGGCGATGGCCTGACAAGCCCCCACGTCGAGCATGAGTTTGCCCGCGGGGATTGCCCCCCAGCCAATCCAGCGTTTCCGCGAATCGACCGATGGCCCCTCGGCGATGAACAGCGTGCCAACTTCCTTGCCGGCAAGAATGTCGGCCAGCACGTTCTCGCGGCGGCCGTTGGCGATCACTACATTCTCACCCGCGCTGGTGACGATCCGCGCGGCGCTGAGTTTGCTCACCATCCCGCCGGTACTCAGTTTGATGCCGGGTCTTTGGGGGTTGTCATGGACCAACTGCTGCTGCGCTGCCGTGATGTCGGTGATAAGCGAGAGCACGTGAGAGTTCGGGTCGGTCGGATCACCAGAAAATACCCCTTCGATATCAGAGAGCAACACCAACAGCGGCGCGCGGATAAGATTCGTCACCAACGCCGCCAAGCGGTCATTATCTCCCAAGCTCAACTTGAGCTCCTCGGTGCTGACCGTGTCGTTCTCATTGATAATCGGCACGGCGTTCGACTCGAAGAGCGCGAACAGCGTGTTGCGGATGTTGAGATACCGGCTGCGGTCTTTGAGATCGTCGGCGGTCAAGAGAATCTGCGCGGCGTGCAGCTTAAAGGGTTCGAGCGCGCGGTTGTAAGTTTCAATGAGGTAGCTCTGGCCCACGGCGGCGGCGGCTTGCAATTGGGCCAGATCGGTTGGCCGCGACTTCCAACCCAAGCGACCCAAACCGGCTCCCACCGCCCCACTGCTCACCAGGACGCACTTTTTCCCCGCTTGCCAGAGGGCCGCCAATTGCCCAGCGATGTTGGCTACGCGATCCTTGTCGAGCGTGCCGTCGGGATGGGTGAGCACGCGGGTACCCACTTTCACGACAACCAACTCGGCCGAGGCCATGATTTCTTGACGCACGAGATTGGACATGGGTGGTGTGAGTAGGTGAGTAGGTGAGTAGGTGAGTAGGTGAGTAGGTGG
>JBGTMM010000469.1:0-3052 GCA_041743635.1 Bythopirellula sp. | reverse complement strand
TAAAATCGAGCCAGCGTTTCGACAAATCCCAATACCTTACACCCACCTAAAGCCCGGGGACGGCGCTCCCGGGGTCACCTTTGCCAAAACCGCGGACCCAGGGATTGCAATCCCTGGGCTTGGAATTTTCCATGCCTCTCGAAATCGAACAAAAATACCGCGTTGCGAATCTCGCCTCCATCGAGTCGGCGCTCCTCGAGCAAGGGGCGACGCTCACCGACGCGGTCACGCAGGTTGATTGCTACTACGCCCATCCGCAGCGCGATTTCGCAGAAACCGACGAAGCCTTCCGCATCCGCGCCGTTGGCCCCGAGACTTCTCTCACTTACAAAGGCCCCAAGCTCGATTCCCACACCAAGTCACGGGTCGAACACGAGGTCCGCCTCGCCGACGGCCCCGACGCCTTGGCCGCGTGTGGGGAGATCCTGCGGGGCCTCGGCTTCACACCGGCTTCTATCGTCCGCAAGCAGCGCCGCACATGCGAGTTGGTTCGCGAAGGCTTCACGGTGGAAGTCGCCCTCGACGACGTCCGCAAGCTCGGCACATTCGTGGAACTCGAAATCGGCGTCAGCGATGAAACCAAGGCGGACGCCGCCAAGTCAGTGCTCGCCGCGCTGGCCGCGGAGCTCAACTTGAGCGAAGTCGAACGCCGCAGTTATCTGGAATTACTGCAAGCAAACAGTTAGCTGGCATCGTCCCGATGCCGTGTTAAAATTCGAGGCAGACCGAACTTGCTGTGCTGTGGTATAATTTATCGGAACTTGTCCCCCAAAATCAATGATGCCGAATCATCAAAACAAGCACATGGTACAATATTCTGTGAGTTCGGTCATCGAACCTGCTGGATGGCAATTTATTCGACGCCCAAAAGTCATGAATATTATGCCCGTGACATTCGTCGCAAAGTCGATCGGTGTCCGGGAGCGACGGAGGATTGAGATGAACCAACAATTCAGCATTATCATCGATTACATGCCCAAGGACCGCGATGAGATTCTCAACGTCGCCGATGCTTTGGGAGAAGCCGATTGCCTTGATGGTTCGGTTGGAGGCCATCCCGAGGGGATCGAAGTCGTTTTCAATCGAGAAGCCGCTTCCCTTGACGGAGCCATCAAGTCGGCCATTTCGGCTATCGAATCAGCAGGGTATCTCGTCAAGCGAGTTGAAATGGCGCGAGAGAGCATTAGCTTGGAAACATAGCGACCAGGCATTGCCTCGCTCTTTTGCGTTCATCCCATTCGTGCAATTCGTTTGATTCGTGGTCAACTTCTGCTCGCCGCCAGCAGGGTTAACTGAACTTTCGCGGCCTTACCCAATCTGCCATACTCCCCGCCCTTTGACACGAACTCAAAGTCTAACCCTAGCCGGACCGCAACGCCGGTCCGGGAATTCCCCCCCGGATCGCGTGGCGATCCGGCTAAGAGAGAATGACATGCGCATCTTTTTTTCTGTTGGCGAACCGAGTGGCGATCTTCATGGCGCGAATCTCATTCGTGCCCTCAAAGCGAGACATCCCGATTGGGAGTTCGTCGGTTATGGTGGTCCCAAGATGGCCGCTGCGGGGTGCCGGCTGCACGCCGACCTCACGCAACTAGCGGTGATGTGGCTCGCGCAAGCACTCGTGCATCTTCGCAAGTTTCTGCGGCTAGTCGCCGAGGCCGATCAGTATTTCCGTGAGGAGCGGCCCGATGCGGTCGTGCTCATTGATTTTCCCGGTTTCAATTGGCACATCGCCAAGAAAGCCAAGGCCCAAGGCATTCCGGTGATTTACTATGGCACGCCTCAACTATGGGCCTGGGCGGGTTGGCGCGTCGCCAAAATGCGCCGCTATGTCGACCATGTGCTCTGCAAACTACCCTTCGAGGAAAAGTGGTTCCGTGAACGCGACTGCCAGGCGACCTTCGTCGGTCATCCCTATTTCGACGAACTCGAAGCCCAGCAACTCGACGTCCAATTTATTGAACGCCTCCGCACCGATGAGCGGCCCTTGGTGACGATCTTGCCGGGTTCGCGCACCCAAGAAGTGAAGAGCAACCTGTTGCAGTTTTTGAAAGCAGCGAAACTGATCCGCAAGCAGGTGCCCAACGTGCGGTTTGCGGTCGCCGGCTTCAAGGAAAGCCAGCGGGACCTTGCTCAAGAGATCATCGATGGCAGTGGCGTCTATGCCGAGTTGTATGTCGCCAAGACGCCGGAACTGATCCACGCCGCCAAGTGTTGCCTGGCCTGTTCGGGGTCGGTTTCGTTGGAACTGTTGTACCACACCAAGCCGACGGCGATTCTGTACCAAATCTCACGTCTGGCACACTTTGCCCAGCGATTTTTACGTAAAGTGCGGTACATCACGCTCGTGAATTTGCTCACCGCGAAAGAACCCTTTGCGGATTGTGTAGCGGGTCACTACGACCCGTCTGACCCCCGCGATGAGCATGTGCTAATGCCCGAGTATCTTACCTGCGAGGATCGCACGGCAGATTTGGCGGGGCATATTGTGGAGTGGCTCCAGTCCGACGCAACCCTTCAGAAAAATGTCCGAGGTCTAGCGACACTCAAGGCCCGCGTGGGCCAAGGGGGGGCATCGCTGTGTGTTGCAGGGTATATTGAAGACCTGCTCAAAGTCCCGCCGCTACGCCGCAAGCGGCCGCTTGCGGCTTAGCGGCGCATCGCTTTCACCTCCATCAATGTTATAGGCAGCATCGCGGATGTTCTTGGCTGAACCCCTACCAAGCCAGGGTGATCTCCATTTCCGAGTGCTTGGCGTTCCGGTGCGGATCAATCCGTGGTTTTGGTTTGTAACGTTACTCTTGGGACTACAAGGCCAGTCGACCCCACCGGCGGAGATCCTTCTGTGGATCATCGCGGTAGTGATCTCGATTGTGATCCACGAACTGGGCCACGCGGTCACACAGCGCCATTTCGGCGGTCGGCCCCGCATTGTGCTTTACGGAATGGGAGGCTTGGCAATCTGCGAAGACTGTGACCGCAGCGCGCGAGCGCAGATTCTCATTTCCCTCGCCGGTCCCGCCGCCGGCTTCGCGTTCGCGCTGCTGCTCAT
>JBGTMM010000468.1:0-5180 GCA_041743635.1 Bythopirellula sp. | reverse complement strand
TGGTCTCGAAAACAATCAAACTCAACTGCTGGCGGCGATCTTCACCTACGGACTGCTGGTCCGCTACAACCATCGCAAAGGCTATGAAAATGGACAAATACGTTGGATCATGGATTCATTATGAATTCCCGGACACCCTCGATTAACTACAAGCAGATTCAAAAATCACTGTGGCTGGCAATCTTTGAGGCCGGACATCCAAGAAACCGAGGTCGGAGACCTCAGCCACAGAATTTTGAAACCGGCTCTAATCATTATACAGGAATTGAATTCTAGAAAATGCAGCCGTGATTCTATGTATCCCAAACGTATTCGTCAACATTTTATGAGAAGTGAGCTACGTCTGCTGCCTCTCCCGGATCGCGTTGCGATCCGGCTAGGCGCCTAAATCTTTGTCGATTCCTCCGACAGCTTCGTCAGCATGTCGGTGAGTTGCGTGCGGATGCCGTTCATGATGGGGTCGCCTGCGGCGCTGCGGTCGCGGTGGCTGGCGACGGGGATCGCTTTGCCGACTTGCACGACGGCGTGTAGCGGACCGTGAATGCGCACGCGATCGGTAAAATCTTCTTCAAAGCGTTCGACCGTTTCGAGAATGTGCTCGGGGATGTTGCGTTCCGAGTTGCGGACGTAGTTCCGTGGATAGTGCGACATTTGCTGCACGTAGTAGCAGGCCGCGAGCTGTTTCCAGCGGCGACGGCGTTCCTCGGGCGAGATCGTGTTGTTGATCATGCCGGGCAGAGCGGCGGAACGGATCGCTTTCACGCGGGCCACGACCCCTTCTTCTTTTTCTTTGATCTGCCACTCAGTTTCCAACTTGGCGAGCACGTCTTCGATCAAGGAATCGACCCGCTGATAAAAATCGCCCATCCGGGCCTGGCCGAAGTATTCGATTTCCTTGAGCGAGAGGAGCGCTTGGCCGATTTGTTGGAGTCGTCGGGTGAGTGAGCGATCTTGCTGCGAATACCAAGAGAAATGCGATTCGATCTCTGCAAGCACCGGCTCGACGGTCTTGGCCACGTCGCCCTGTAAGAAGTAACGGATCGCCACGGGATGGACGGCGTCGCCCCCTTTCGCTCCCAGCTTTTCGCGGCGCTTGGCGGCGGTGCGGGCGATGAACGAGGGGCCGTCCATCATTGGCATTAGAACGTCATTATGCCGAGAGATGGCCCCCTCCGCGAAGACGACTAGCGGGCGTTTACCCGCGACTAAGATTTCTACCGCAGTGTCGATGGCCCGGCGGTCGATCCCTTCGCGATAAACGCTGAACGCCCCCATGCGGCGGAGCACGAACCGTTTGAGCCGATCTTGTTTGAACAAATGCCAGGAGGCCATCGCGTGCATGTCTTGGCCAATCACGCGGGACAGGTAGCCCAATGTGAGTGGGTCGGACATGCGGCAGTGGTTGGGGGCGATGAGGATGCCGTGGCCGGCGTCAATTGATTCTTGCAAGAGGTGCGCGTCACGGCACTCGACTGAGTGGACTCCGAAGGACTTGCGCAAATAGCGCTTGAGATAATGGTGCATCAACCAAGGCCAAACCGTGTCGTAGACCGGCGACACGAATTCGTACGGCTCTTCGATGATGACGTCTTGCATATAGCGGCTGTCGTGAAGGAATAATCGCCCTAATCACTAAAGTTTAGCACATGGTTGAGAGATGGTTTAGGGCAGATCGATGTCGATAACCGATACCAGTGCTGTCCCCCCCGCTTGCGCGGGGGGCTATTTACGTGGTGACCATGAAAGCTCAACGCAAAATCTTGAAGCCGCGACGCGAGGGTGCCGACCGTGAGGCGGCACGTTGGCAGGAGGATTTTGCCAACTACATCCGTACCGAGTGCCACTTGGCAGTGAACACGGTCGAAGCCTATCGGCGTGACCTCGCGCGGTTCTTTGTGTGGCTCGGTTCGCGGCGGATGCAAAGCATGTCGGTGAGCGAGCTATCAGGCTATCCGGCGTGGCTCGCCGATCAAACCCTCGCGCCTAAGAGCGTCACGCGGCATGTGGCATCCCTCAAAGTTTTTTTTCGCTATCTGCAACTCGAAGGGGCGATCACCGACAATCAAGCCGACCTACTGGGGTCGCAAAAACTGTGGCAGAAAGTGCCCCAGGTGTTGTCGATAGCGCAGGTGGAAGAATTGCTCGGGGCGCCGCGGGCTGCCGATGGGTTGTGGCTGCGGAACCGGGCGATTTTGGAATTGCTTTACGCCACGGGTTGTCGGGTGTCGGAACTTTCTTCACTCAAGATGCGCAATCTGCATTTGAGCCAGCGCTATTGCATTTGCCACGGCAAAGGGGACAAGCAGCGGGTTGTGCCATTGGGTCGGCGGGCGATTTTGGCCGTCGAGCGGTATCTCAAGGAAGAACGGCCGAAGTTGGTGGCTCGACGGAATCCCGTGAGTGAGGCGGTTATTTTGTCGCCACGCGGGGCACCGTTGCGGCGGGAGCGGATTTGGGAACTCATAAAAAAGTATGCGATTCGTGCGGGGGTGCCGGCTGAAATCAGTCCGCACTCGCTACGGCACAGCTTTGCCACGCATTTGCTCGCCGGGGGGGCCGACTTGCGGCAGGTGCAGGAAATGCTCGGCCATGCGAGCATTGCCACCACGCAGATTTACACACACGTCGATCACTCGCGGCTGAAGAAAGTTCACCAACAGTTTCATCCGCGGGCATGAAGAATTTTAATCGACTTCGATAGAAGCCAGGAATTGCAGTGTCTGGGTCACAGGTCCCGGGGATTGCAATCCCCGGGCTTTGGCCTAAACCATAAACCGCGCCAGAATTTCTGGGGCATGCCACTTGAGCATTGTCACGTGGCCGGCTTTGGGATCAAAACGATATTCGCTTCCGGCGATTTGTCTGTGGAAGTAGCGGCCCGTCGAGGGTGGGGCAATGCGGTCGCAGCCTGCTTGCCAAATCGACACGCTCACGCCTTGAATTTGGCACAAGTTGAACCCCCATCCGGCGCCCAACAAGCGAATGTCGGTCACGATCCCTTCGCTGCCACACCGAGTGGCTTCGCTCAGATTAGCGATCAAGTTGCGATAATAGACGGGATTGCAATAGATCAATCTGCGATCGGCGGCTGACCAATTGGCGGTGACTTTTTCGATCACCCTGTCGGGATGGCTGTCCAGGCGTCTTGCGATAAAATTGATGCCCACATGTGACAATCGCTGCCGGCGTGTGATTAAAGCAATAGCCTTGTCTTCGCTGCCTGCAGTAACCCCCGGTGCTTCGAGACCGGCGTAGCCCGAGACAACCGCAACATGCGTTAGGCGATGCGGAATCATTCTCGCGCAAGCCGTTGCGTAAGGGGCGCCGCCGGACATCCCAATGACTCCAAAGGACGAGCCAGCGTAGCCCAAAGCGTTGGCTAGTAATTCCACGTCGCAAGGCCAGTCAACGATGCGGCGACCGCTGTAGTAAGTTGACCGTCCGATCCCGGGGCGATCGATGGCAATGAGGTTTATACCGGATAGGCATACTTCATGCTCGATGAGTCCCGCTTCCAATCGCGAACCAGGAGTGCCGTGAAAATACAGCACCAATGGACCGCTGGGATTGCCGAATTGGTGGTAAGCCAAGCAACGGCCGCTCGCGAGACGCACCCGACCTTCGCGCGAGACACCAGCCTGTGCAGCGTGAATCGCCCCCTTGGCCAATGATGGCAAAAAGGCGGTTGTGAGTAGGGCTGCCCCTCGGCCAAGGGCTTCACGTCGAGAGATCATGGCCACTCCACGGAGAAAACTCGTTACTCAAAATATCGTCGCATAATCCCGCCCAAGTGTAGTGGGGGACTAGGATTAGTGAAGGCGCAAGCTGTGCCGAGAAAGCCGATTGCGCGGACCGTGGTTTGGACCGTTTAACAGTTCTGAAGTAGCTGGCCTTGAGTTCTGCCTGCCGACAAGCACATGACAACCGCCAGCAGGGACCAGACAGTTGGTTCTGGAACGGCCAACTCCATAGCGGAAGGGGGAAGGTGGAGGGCGGTAGTGAGTGGACCTGGACCATACTCCTCCTGCCATTCCGCCAGATCACCCGGACTGAATGAAGCAGGCGAACCACCGCGCTGCCACAACAAAAAGTCACGTCCATCGACGTCGTCATCGAAATCGAAATCGCCGGGGGATGTTTCGGTTGAGTCGGGTGAGTAGAGAAACAGGCCTGCGTCGCCATTGGTGAATGTGGCATGAAAGGCGACTTTGTTCGATGTATTAAACCCGGCGGAACGTCCGTCGCTGCCCCCTGAGTTGCCAAGAAAGCTCAGTTCTTGAATTGTTCTGCCGGCAAGGGAATCGCCTTCGCGGGCGATGAGAGTTCCACTGCCAGCGGGATCGACGAGCCAAAGCCCCGAGTCATTTTGAGTCGTAACACCACCCGCGAGACCTTCCAAACTAGCGCTCACGACCAATGAACCAACTTCGTTGACGGCCAACGCCGAAAAGTCAAGGAAGTTAGCGCCAGGCACTCCTGGGACGTTGCCACTGCCCGTGCGCATAAACAAGCGATCGTCTGTCGTGCCTTTCATTCGCCAAATACCTTTGTAGTTCTGGCCGTTCACGTCTCCAGTGCCTTGTTCTAGCGTGGCGATAAAGAAGAGATCTGCCGAATCGCTCAACAGCGGATTCTGAAATGTCATAAAATTGGCGTCGGAAATGTTTGGAACTCCACCCGCACTCGAACGAGCGAGTAACACCCCGCCGTTCTCGGAGTAAAGCCACAGTCCCGTTTGGATAGCGGGGGAGTGTACGGCATGAAGCGCAACTTGCCCGGCGTTGTTAATGGCCGTTTCAACGAATTGCGAGAACGAGCCGCCGCCGAGACCTGGCGCGTCGCTCATTCCCGTGCGGGCAAGCAGCGTTCCCACATGGTCCGCAAACTTCCAGATGCCATTGCGATTGCTGGCAGTAACACCGGCGGTCGTGTTAAGAATCCCACTAACAACAAGCTGATTGTTGTCGTTCATCGCGGGGACACCATAATTGTTGAATGTAGCGGCCGGCACGCCTGGGACGGGAGAGGTGCCTTCGCGGCTGATCAAAATACCTGCACCATTTTGATAAGACCACAAACCGCGATCGTTGGTTGAGACGACACTGCTGCCATCCGTGGTCATCAATGTGCTAAATGCCGTGCGACCACCTCCAGAAAAAGCAGTGCCGTCAATCGGTAAG
>JBGTMM010000467.1:0-16248 GCA_041743635.1 Bythopirellula sp. | reverse complement strand
ACGAATTTTGACTCCAAGGACCAGGACAAGCGTGGCGTCGTGGGTAGCATCCGTTAACGATTTGCGAGATTTGAAATCCCGCACCGGGCCGCTCGGTCGCCACGACCAGTGGCCCGGTTGCGTATAGAAATCACATGAGTCATTGGGCTAGTTTTTTTGTCATTCCCGCGCAGGCGGGAATCCAGTTTTTAGCCTACATTGGATTCCCACCTGCGCGGGAATGACGAACTGAACGAAACGCCGTGATACTTAAGCCATGGCCACCAGGCGAGATTATTACGAAATCTTGGAGGTGACTCGCACTGCGTCGCAGGGCGAGATTGCGACGGCGTATCGCAAGCTAGCCATTCAATATCACCCTGACAAGAACCCCGGCGACGAAGAAGCCATCGGTCGCTTCAAGGAAGCGTCCGAAGCCTTTGAAGTGCTGCACGACGCCGACAAGCGTTCGCGCTACGACCGCTTCGGCCACGCCGGCGTGAATGGCAATGGCGGCGGCGGGCACTTCACCGACGTGGAGGACATCTTTTCCGCGTTCGGCGATATTTTTGGCGATCTCTTTGGTGGTCGCCGGGGGCGCAACCGGGTGCGCAAAGGCCGAGACGTGCGCTCCACGGTGTCGCTCACTTTGCAAGAAGCCGCACAGGGAGTGCGCAAGACGGTTGAGTTCCAACGCCACGAACTGTGCGCAACATGCGCCGGAAGCGGAGCCACCAAGGGCAGCAAACGCGAAAAGTGCTCCTATTGCGGTGGGCACGGCCAAGTGGTCCAGCAGGCGGGCATCATCCGCGTGCAGACCACCTGTCCCGCCTGTCACGGTGAAGGTTCTTCGGTGACCGCCCCCTGCAAAGCCTGTCGGGGAACGGGTCAAAAGCTGAAAAAAGTTCAGGCCGACGTGCAAATCCCCGCCGGCGTGGATGACGGCATGCAAGTGCGGATCATGGGGCAAGGGGAGCCAAGCCCCAATAATGGCCCGCCCGGCGATTGCTACTGTTTCGTCTCCGTGCTGCCTCACCCCTTGTTCGAGCGGGAAGGTCGTCATCTGATTTGCCGAATCCCGATTGCGTATTCACAAGCCGCTTTGGGCTCGAAATTGGCGGTGCCGACGCTCGACGGCCCCGGGGAAGTGGATGTGCCGCCGGGAACGCAAACGGGTGAAGTTTTTCGCTTGGTCGGCAAAGGAATGCCCGACCCACGAATTGCCGGCCTGGGCGATTTGTTGGTGCAGGTGAATATCGAAGTCCCCAAGAAGCTCACTGCCGAGGAAGACAAGCTGCTGCGAGAACTTGCAGAGCTGGAACATAAGAACGTGGCCCCCGCGCGGAAGAGTTTTTTCGACAAGGTCAAAGAGTATCTCAGCCTCGAAGCAGATGAGTAAATTATGAGGAGAACGGAAACGATGGCGGTGAATCCGACAGCCGAGAACGACGAACCCTTGGAAGGGAACACCGAGGATGCGCTCGACGCGGCCATGGCCGACGTGGCTGGTCAGGACGCGGTCGCGGATGCTGCCAACGACAACTCCGCGGCCAACAATGACGCGGAACTAGCTGCGGCAAGGGATCGCTCGCTGCGGTTGCAGGCGGAGATGGAAAACTTGCGTGCTCGCACTGCACGCGAAATCGCTGAGCAAGCCCGTTACGCCGCACTCCCGGTTCTGCGGGATTTACTGCCGGTGGTCGACAACATTGATCGTGCCATTGAAGCGGCCAACCAAACAGGTGGCGCTAATTCGTTGCTGGAAGGTTTTAAGCTGGTGCGGCAGCAATTGCTCAGCACGCTCGAGCAACACAATTGCATCCTTATTGAAGCGTTGGGGCAACCGTTTGACCCCCAGTTTCATGCCGCCATCATGCAACAACCGAGCGACGAAGTTCCCGCGAATCATGTGCTGCTGGTGGCCCAAGCGGGTTACAAATTGCACGACCGCGTGGTTCGCCCCGCCCAAGTAATTATCTCCACCGGTCCCGCGGCAGGTTGATAGCCCACCATGTTCATGGATTACCATTTTCTTGGATTATAGTATGCCCACCTACGATTATGTGTGCGACGCTTGCGATCATGAGTTTGAGGAATTTCAGTCGATCACCGAGCCCGTGCTGCGTAAATGTCCTGAATGCAAAAAACTAAAGCTCCGCCGCTTGTTTGGCACGGGCGCGGCGGTCGTGTTCAAAGGCTCCGGTTTTTACGAGACCGACTATCGCAGTGAGTCGTACAAAGCGGGGGCTGAGAAAGACAAGCCGAAGACTGAGAAAACCGAGAAGACCGAAAAATCAGAAACCAAGAGCGCTGACACATCAAGCGAAGCAAAAAAAGAAACCACCCCGAAGAAGAACAAAAAAGATTCTTGAATTTATTTAGAATTTCCGCTAAGCCGCAAGCGGCCGCTTGCGGCTTAGCGATAAGTTTCTGCAAAACTCCATGCGTTGCCCCGTTTGCAAAACTGAATTTGATCCGGCAGCGAGTCCCGCCAAGCCGTTCTGTAGTGAGCGCTGTCGCGAGATTGACTTGGGGCGTTGGTTGGGCGAAGGGTACGCGTTGCCGCATGTGCCCGATCCGGAAGCTGATGAGAAGCCGGAGGAGGAGCCAACCAATGGTAGAGTTCATGACGACGAAGATTGATCCTCGGCTAGGACTGGGTGAAGCTGGGCGCTATAATGCGACCCCCAGCCATTCTTAACCAAACCCATACTGATTGCAGCCATGACGCAGCCCACGGGATCGATCTACGAAATCCGCTGGAACGAGCTCTGCCCGTGGTTGGTGCTGGCCAAGGCGCTGCGCGTAAGTTTGCTGGTGCGAGTGCTGCTGTATGCTTGGCTGGGGCTGATTCTCACGCAGTGGGGCTGGTCAGTATGTGAAAACCTAGCTGGGAATTCTCCTCACCAACTTGAGTACCTCACCGTGCCATCGGGAAAGGGAATGACGTTTGATATCCAGGTTGCCGACGATTCGGTCTGGTGGCATCAGCATTGGCGGAAACATGGTCAGGGACCCCTTGAGCAAGGCTGGTCGTGGCTAAGCTCACCGTTTGTTCTCGTCTTCGGACAGCAAGTCACTTTCGTCGAAGCATTCTTTAAGTTGCTCTGCGGCGGTTGGGCCATCGCCGTGTGGGGAATTTTTGGCGGAGCCATTGCTCGTACGGCTGCCCGCTATTGCACACGGGAAGAAATCATCGGCCCCTTGGCCGCCGGTCGCGCTGCCGTGACCAAATGGCCTTCGACCGCCGGGGCACCACTCATTGCACTCGCCTTTGCGGCTTTGATGACGATCCCGCTCGCCCTCGCGGGAATTCTCATGCGGGTCGACTTGTTTGCCATGTTGGCGGGATTCTTGTGGGTTCTCATGCTCATTGGGGGGATCCTACTTGCCATCGTGCTGGTGGCGTTCTGGTTCGGCTGGCCGCTGATGTGGGCCACGATTGCCGTCGAGCGGAGCGATGCCTTCGATGCCGCCAGCCGTACGGCAGCATATGTCTATCAACGCCCGCTGCGGCTCGTGTTTTACGTCGCGGTTGCCACGCTGTTGGGAATCTTCGGTCAACTGGTCGTGTCGGGGTTCGCCACCGCGGGGAGCCATCTCACCCAATGGGCCGTGAGTTGGGGCTCGGGAAACGAGCGGATTCTTCAACTCGCCGCCGAACCACTTCCTGGTGAAGTTTCACCCACTCTCGAAGGAAGTGCCGCCCTCGCAGCGCATTCCATCGACTTTTGGAAACGGATGCTGGCCACCATGGCCGCTGCCTATCCACTGGCCTATCTGTTCTCGGCCAGCGTGGGAATTTATTTGCTTTTACGGTTGCACGTTGATTCCACCGAGATGGATGAAATCGTCGGCGAGGCGGGAGAGAGTTCAAACCCCGTCGAGCCGCGATTCAATGAATCGCTGGGACCTGCGATTCGTTGAATCGCGGCTACCGGGATCACACATCCCCGGCAAAACAACGCTGCAAAATCGCTTCCGCATCACGATCAAATTGTCCGCGCGTCGCCACCATGTCACAGCCGGCTTCACGCGCGGCCATCAGCGATGCCTCATGCACATGCGGACCGCAGGCGATAACGGACAGCTTTTGATCTCGGCTCGCGCGGAGTTGAGCAACCAACTCGCCGATGTTCAAACCCGGCAAACGCAGATCGATGACAACTCCCCCGCACTCCTCGTCTTGTGCCGCTGCGAGGGCTTGCGCTGGCTCGTTAACATTGCCAAGCGAGATCCCCAGCTTGTTGGCTGCTCCTTGAGCACGAGACAAAAGCATCAGATCGCGACTCAGCAGCACTATATTCATGGATGAGAATTCAGGGATCAGATTGCGCCCGGCCCACGGCTGTTATCGCTCACTTGAATCGCTTCTTCCATCGGCAAAATGAGAATCTTGCCATCGCCGATGGTCCCCTCGGAGCTGGTGCGGCAAAGCTGCAGCAGGCAATCCACCGTTCGGTCGACAAAGTCGTCGTTCACGGCAATTTCTAATTCGACCTTGCGGAGCAAATTGGTGGCATATTCATTGCCGCGATAGGTTTCCGACTGGCCCCGCTGGCGCGCAAAGCCGATGGCATCGCACACGGTCAGGCGCGTGACACCGATCCGTTTGAGGGCTTGCTGCACGAGATCGAGTTTGGTCGGCTGAATGACCGCGATGATCAGCTTCATGGAATCTTTGCCAAACGAGGAAATCTGTTAGGCTCTAGCATACTCCGCGAAGTTTAAGCGGCAAAGTGCAGGATACTACGATATGGATCGCGATGTCAGCGAGCTTTTATCTGTGCTCGAAGCATGGTTCAAACCTGCCGAACTGCACGATTTGCAGATCAATGAAGCCACTGGTGGACTTAGCGGAGCCAAATTGTGGCGAATCACCCGAGGCGGCGATTCATACTGTCTCCGACGTTGGCCGATGGCCCATCCCACGGTGGCAGAGCTCACGGCCATTCACGGACTTATCACGCATTTGTGGAATGAAGGCTTTCAGATTGTTCCCGTGCCTCAACTCACGCGCACACAACAGACGTTTCTCAACTTGGCTGGAAACTTGTGGGAGCTTGCTAACTGGCTGCCAGGGGAAACAATTGAAAAAACTTGCGCGGAACAAATGACGGCGGCGATGGAGGCGCTGGCACGTCTTCACTTGGCTGCGGCTAACTTTGGAGTGCCGCACTACGCGGCTGCGCCAGGTCTGCAAAAGCGGCTCGCGATTCTGCAAAACCTGCGCCGCGGTTTGCTGGCGCAGCTTGAGCAAGCCGTGCGTGGCGCTCCTCCCTCAGCGCTTCGTGATATTTCACTAGCCTTGCTGGCCCACATACGGCAAGCATTGCTCTCAACTCTGAATGTTGTGGAAAAAACTGCGTTGGTCGCCTTGCCATTGCAATGGTGCCTACGCGACGTGCATGTGGGAAATCTCTTGTTCACCGGTAATCGAGTGACAGGCCTTGTCGATTTCGGCGCGGCAGCCATTGACTGCGTAGCTGGTGACGTCGCTCGACTTATGGGAAGTTTGGCGGGCGATGATGCAAATCTCTGGCGAGAATGTTTGCGGACCTATCAGACGCTCCGTCCGCTTTCAGCGGAAGAACTTCGCGCGGTGGAGACTTTTGACGTTGGTGGTCTGATTGCGGCGGCTACCAATTGGCTGCGCTGGCTGTTCGTCGAACAACGCCAATTTGCCGATGCGGCAACTACCCAAACGCGGCTGAGTGAGTTGGCTACGCGACTCAAATCGTACAACGAACGCTGCTAAATGCCTGCTCCGGGACTTAAGAAACTGGAAATGTAGACCCTTCTGTGTCATCCTGCGTATAGATTGCTAGCTTCAAACGGCCATCGCAAGTGGCTAAAAGGTCGGCCTTCTGGGATTTTTGGCCGATTGTTAGAATAAACCGATTCTCCCCACCGCATGATGCTTTGTCGGTCAGAAATCTCGCCTCGCAGCAAGGAACAAATAAGGATGTTTGCAACTTACGCTTTACTGCACCGCCAGCGGCTTCTGCTGAGCGGTCTAGTTCTGTTGCTGCCTTCAATTGCCGCAGCGCAATTTGAGTTTCCTGACAATTTTGGCGGACCAGGTGCCTTTGGCGGTAATCGCGACGCGGAAGTGACCGTCACGTCCGAATTTACACCAGCCGAGGGGGATCGTCCCGCGCTGGTGTTCGTCACCGCAAAAATCGCCGACGGTTTTCATCTGTACGCCGTCGATCAAGGTGTTCTCCCCGACGGTGGAGGTGGACCGCTCGCCACGACCATCACACTCAATCGCGACGACCAAGTGCGGCTCACCGGCAATTGGCAACCCGTGGCTCCTCCCGACACGCATGTCGATCAGGAGATTTGGACAGGTCTCGAACTCCGCGAGCACACTGGCTCAGTCACGTGGTTCGCACCGGTGGAAATCGCGGCGGGAGTCGATCCCACGAGCCTCACGATCTCCGGCAAGATCACCGGCCAGGCGTGCAATCCGCAAATTTGCACGCCGTTTGATCATGAATTCCAAGCGAAACAAGGAACCGGCGTCCCGTTGCCGCCAGGGACCACGTTTACAGCGGTTGCCAGTACGACCCAGATTGACGCCTCTGAACCGGTAAAGTTCACGTCACCGCTTGACGTGCCGACTTCATCAGCCGTCTACGATTTATCGCGGTTGAATGTCGAAACCGAGAAAGGTGGCTCACTCAGCTACTACTTGCTGTTGGCGTTCGCCGGGGGTTTGATTCTGAACATCATGCCGTGCGTGCTGCCGGTGATCGGTCTGAAGGTGATGAGCTTCGTCCAACAAGCGGGGCAAAGTCGCTCCCAAGCGCTCATTCTGAATTGCTGGTATGCGGCCGGTATTACGGTCGTGTTTCTCATCCTGGCCGGTCTGGCGGTGACTCTGCAACTCGGCTGGGGTGGCCAGTTCGGCAGCGCCGGTTTCAACATCACTCTCATTGCCATTGTGTATGCCATGGCGCTCAGCTTGCTCGGGCTCTGGGAAATCCCCATTCCTGGGTTTGTTGGTGCGGGAGCGGCGATCAATTACGCCGAACGCGAAGGACCGACCGCAGCGTTTCTCAAGGGAGTTCTCACCACGGTCCTGGCGACGCCTTGCACGGGACCGTTTATGGCCTCGGCATTGGCCTGGGCCGTGAAGCAGCCGACCTGGATCACGTTTTCCGTGTTCGGCGTGTTGGGGCTCGGCATGGCGAGTCCCTATCTTGTGATTGGCGCGTTTCCTGGACTGGTGCGTTTTCTGCCTAAGCCGGGTATGTGGATGGAAACCTTCAAGAAAATCATGGGCTTGGTGCTTTTGGGCACGGTGGTCTGGCTGCTCACCTTTATCGAGCCACCGCTCGTGGTGCCGACAATTGCGCTGATGGTGGGCATTGCCGCGGGTTGTTGGTGGATATCACAGGTCGACATCACGGCTCCGTTTGCTCAAAAATTGCACGTGTGGGTTGTCGCCAGCTTGCTCATCGCGATTTCCGCGCTCGGTTCCTACGGTTGGCTTTACAAGCAAGTGATGTTGCCCCGCTACGAACGCTCGGTCGCGGCTTATGCTCAAGATGCGATCAGCCAGGAGCGCCTCCAAATCGCCCACGAGTTAAGTCAAATCACATCCATGCCCGAGAAGGAAGCATTCGCAGCAGCGCTGGTGGCCGACGCCACGGACGAAGGGGATCAACCGTGGCAATCGTTTTCGCTAGCCAAGCTGCAACGCAAAGCCATCGACGAAGGCCGCACCGTGCTGGTGGATTTCACCGCCGATTGGTGTCTCACGTGTACGACGTTGGAAAAAGTTGCGCTCAAAACCAAGGACGTCGAAGAAGCCATTAATGCAGCCGGGGTCGTGACAATGGTCGCGGATTGGACCCGCCCTTCGCCCGCGATTGATAAAACCATCAAGGCCCTCAAATCGAACGGCGTGCCCGTGATCGCCATCTTCCCGGCGAGCGATCCCTACGACCCGATCGTGTTCCGCGGCCAATACTCCGAGCAAGCGATTCTCGACGCCATCGCCAAGGCCACCGGCGGCAGCGGCGCGAAAGCCAGTGGCGAGAACACGGCGTTCTCGCAAGCGCCGGCGGCGAAGCCGCGGTTGTAGGCTGAGGCTGGGAATTCTTAATTGTTGTCATTTGACGATTTGCAAAATAGAATAAAGACTTGAAGGATGCCCTACTATTTCTATATTTGGACACCAAAAATAGTTGCCCACTTAGCAGAACACGGTGTAACGCCTGAAGAGTTTGAAGAGATCGTTAGTAACCCAGGCTTCATTCAACCAAGCAGATCAACAGGAAACCCACTCTCAATCGGTCTTACCACAGAGGGCAGGCGAATCTGCTGCATATTTCGTTGGATTGATGCTGATACGATCGAACCAATAACAGCTTACGAAGTAAGTCGATAATTATGCAACTTACCCCAGAACAACAAAAGCTAGTCCGACAAGCAAAAGCTCGTGGCGAGCAAAGAATCAATTTTCCGTTTACACCGGAACAAGAAGCAGAATGGAAGAAGGCGGTTGATAAAGAATGGACTGCCAAGGATGAGAACATCGCCCACCACCGCAAAGTTGTGAAGGCTGCCGAGCAACCGGGATTTTTTGGTGACATTCGGCGAGCCATTCAACTCTCTCGACGACCGCTTGCTGAACTCGCTGCTGAGATTGCTGTTGAATCGCGATTTCTGTCCGATTTCCTTGCCGCGGATGTTGAATTACCAGCCCCTGCTTTGGATCGTTTGATTGAAGCGTTGGGGCTGCGATTGATGCAGGAAATTCGGAAATAAAAAAGTTTCTCTCACGCCCACCGGCTCTCGCCACATCCATCCACCATGCGTCCGATGGGCCAACTAGCGAGGCCGTGGCCCGCGAGTTGTTGCTGGATGCTTTCGGCGTAGTACTCGCTCACAACCAGGCACATGCCGATGCCCATGTTGAAGACGCGGAACATTTCGTCGTCGTCCACCTCGCCCAAGCGCTGCAGCCACGAAAAGACGGGCGGCAGCGGCCAACTGTCGCGCACGATTTCGGCGTCGACGTTGGCGGGAAATACGCGAGCAAGATTCTCATGGAGCCCGCCGCCCGTGATGTGCGCGATGCCGTGGACCACCGATTTCACTTTGTAGTGATTCAGCACGTCACGCACCGCGCGGACGTAAAGTTGCGTGGGCTTGAGGAGCACGTCGGCCACTGTGCCGCCGCAGCCCTCGGCTTCATCATCAATCGAGAGTCCCGCATGTTCGAATACAATCTTTCGCACCAAGCTGAAACCGTTGGAATGTACGCCTGTGGACGCAATGCCCAGCACGGTGTCGCCCGGCACGATGGCCTTGCCATCGAGCAACCTGGAACGTTCGACGATGCCCACGCAAAAACCCGCGAGATCGTAATCGCCTCGCTGGTAGAGGTCGGGCATGATCGCCGTCTCGCCACCCACGAGCGCCATATCGCTTTGCAGGCACCCGCCGCTGATCCCACGTACGATATCTTCAAGCAGTTGCGGGTCGTCCTCGGCCATGGCCACGTAATCGAGAAAAAACAGCGGCTCGGCACCACAGCAAAGGGCGTCGTTCACGCACATGCCCACCAGGTCGATGCCGACCGTGTCGTGCCGCCCAGCCATTTGAGCGACTTTGAGCTTTGTGCCGACGCCATCGGTGCAGGACACGAGCACCGGCTCTTTGTAATTGCGTGAAAACAATCCGCCGGAAAAATCGAGCGAGAACAACCCGGCAAAACCGTTATTCCAGGGCAAAACCCGCGGACAGTGCGTGCGCCGCATTAAGTTTGGCAGGCGCGACATCGACTCTCGATAAGTTTCGAGGACGACGCCCGAATCGCGGTAGGTTATTTTTGACATGGAATTGCACCACTCTCTTGCGGCAAGAACGGGCAATTCTACGGCTGGCCGTTGGCGGGTGTCAACGACTGGTTTGGTGGCGCGGAAGAGTTTCCGGACGATGCCAGCCGCGCCAATTGTGCCACCAAGAACAGGCCGATTTTGCCGTCAGGCATGAGCGCTGTAACGGCTGTCCCACATGGCGAAGCTTGCGTTAGCAAAGCGCTCGCGCGACTTAATCCACTCACAGAAGCTCGCCGGAAGGCGAGGGTGACAACAAACATAGGAAGCAACGAAGGTCTGCAGCGGGCGAATCCAAAGATCAAGCAGGCTGAGGGCAAATGTCGAATGAGAATTGCGTAGTCGGGTGCGATGCGAATCGCCACTTGTCCGCACGCCTGGAAACGGGTCGTCATTTTGCCATTGATTCTCCAAGAGAGCCTTCCTCCATGCTTAGTCTTTCGACGCCCACGTTTACCTTCACGGGTGCCTCGCGGATGGTTATGCCCATCACACACAATTACATGCAGTTTCACTACCCGCTCCCCTATGGAGCCATCCTCCAGGAAGCGGGTGTGCAATTCGTCGTTTATAGCCGCTCCGCCACGGCGATGCGCGTGTTACTCTATCGCCGCGTCGCCGATCGCGAGCCATACCGCGTCGTCGAGTTCAATCCCTCAACCGACCGCTGGGGCGACATTTGGAGTGTGTTCGTTCCAGGTCTCAAGGCGGGACAGCTCTACCACTTCCAAGCAGATGGGCCGTTCGCTCCGGAAGAGGGCTATCGCTTTGATCCTCGCGCCCGTTTGATCGATCCCTTTGCTCGCGCGCTCGCGGGTGAATTCATGCCCGCCACGGACGGGATTGTCCGTCCGCCACGCTGCGTGGTGGTCGATGATATGTTTGATTGGCAAGGTGACCGTCATCTGCGCAGGCCGTTTTCCGAAACGGTGATCTACGAAATGCACGTGAAGGGCTTCACGAAAGGCAGTTCCAGCGATACTAAGAATGCGGGCACTTATGAAGGAGTGATCGAGAAGATTCCCTACTTGAAATCGCTGGGCATCACGGCCGTCGAGTTGATGCCGGTGCATGAGTTTCCGATTCTCGATCCGTTCGGGGCCAAGCCCGAGCGGCAAAATTATTGGGGCTACGACTCCATTGCATTTTTCTCGCCTCATCGTGGCTACATGCAGGGCGAGAAACCCGGCGATCAAGTGCGGCAGTTCAAGGAAATGGTTCGCGCACTGCATGCCGCTGGGATCGAAGTGATTCTCGACGTGGTGTTCAACCACACTGCCGAAGGGAACCACATGGGCCCCACATTGAGCTTTAAGGGCCTGCAGAACAACGTCTACTACATGCTCAATGACGACGGCACCTACAAAAATTATTCGGGCTGCGGCAACACCGTGAACGGTAACCACCCCATCTGCCGCGAGATGATTTTCCACTGTCTGCGCTACTGGGTTTACAACTACCACATTGACGGTTTTCGCTTCGATCTGGCCTCGATTCTTAGCCGCGACCGCAATGGCGAATTGATGCCCAATACTCCGCTGGTGGAAAATATCGCCGAAGATCCGATGCTGGCGGATACCAAGATTATCGCCGAGGCGTGGGACGCGGCCGGGGCCTATCAAGTGGGTTCGTTCGCCAAGAGTCGTTGGGCCGAGTGGAATGGCCACTATCGCGACGACATCCGCCGTTATTGGCGAGGTGATGCCAGCATGACTGGCCGCTTCGCCACGCGACTCTCCGGTTCCAGCGATCTCTACGAGCACAGCGGCCGCGATCCCTATCACAGCATCAACTTCGTAACTTCGCATGACGGTTACACCCTCAACGACTTGGTGAGCTACGAACAAAAACACAACCAAGACAATTTGGAAAACAATCGCGACGGCGATAACAACAGCTTTAGCGCTAATTACGGTGTTGAGGGTCCCACGCGCCGCAAGGCCATCGTTGATCTCCGCCAACGACAGGCAAAGAACATGTTCGTCTCGCTGCTCTTGAGCCACGGCACTCCCATGATTGTGTCGGGCGACGAAGTGCTCCGGACTCAACGTGGCAACAATAATGCGTATTGCCAGGACAACGCGATGAGTTGGTTCGACTGGAAATTGGTCGAACGCAACGAAGAAATGCTGCGGTTCTGCCAGGGGGTGATCGCTTTCCGCAATTCGCAACCGACGGTCCGCCGCGAGACGTTCCTCACGGGGCATCCCCACAAGCCGGGCGACTTTGCCGATGTCAGTTGGTACAGTCCTGATGGAATGCCGATGGATTGGAGTAGGGCATCGCAAAGCTTCATCTGTGTGTTTGGCACAACCGGCCTGGACACACCCGCCGCGAAGTATGTTATGTTGCTCATGCACCCTGGCTCGACGACACAAAAATTTGTCGTCCCAGCCGACCTGCGCAAACTCCCTTGGAAGGCGTTCATTGACACCTCCGCGGAAACGCCGCGCGACATTTACCCCAACGCCGACGGTCCGCCGCTCGCTGTCAAGGGCGAACTGCAACTGATTCACCACACTTTGCAGTGCTACGTGGCGTAGCAGCCTGTTGAAAAACGCCATCGTGGCGTTTTTCAACCTCGCCAAGCGTCGAGCACAGCTCGCCGCGGCTCGCAAAACGAGCGTTTAAAAACGCTCGTTTTGGCGTCGCATCCTTGCGACGACGCAGGCGCGTTGTTTTTCAACGGGCTGCTAGGGGTGGAGAGAGTTCCTCAAAAGAGTTAATCTGTAGGACAAGAGAGCAGCCCAGCAGGAGGAACTTTCGTGCCCAAGCAATCGGTTTCGATTATCGGTATTGGTGATGACGGCCTGGAAGCCGTGGCGAACTCCGTTCGACAAGTGATCTTGTCGGCGGATATTCTCGCGGGCAACGAACGGACCCTCGCGCTTGTTCCCGAAGCGCCGGGAAAACGCCTCGCCGTGGGTGCGGACCTCGACGCCGTGGTGAGCGAGATCAACGCCGCCGGCGACGCCAAGGTCGCCGTACTGGTGACGGGCGATCCACTCTTTTACGGACTTGCCCGCTATCTCTGTGATCGGTTGGGCACGGAGCGCTGCGAAATCATTCCCCATGTCAGCAGTATGCAAATGGCCTTCGCCCGCGTGAAGGAAAGTTGGGATGAAGCCTATCTCACCAATCTGGCCAACCACAACCTCGACACGGTCGTGGAAAAAATCCGCGTCGCCTCGAAAGTCGGTTTATTTACGACCGAGCAAATCACTCCCGCTCAAGTGGCCAAAAAACTGCTTGCGCGTCGGATTGATTACTTCACGATCTACGTCTGTGAGAATCTGGGTGCCCGCAACGAGCGTGTCACTCGCGGCACTGTCGCCGAGATCGCCGAACAATCGTTCGAGCCGCTCAACGTGATGGTGCTCGTGCGGGAAGGTGACATCCCAGACCGAGCACGGCATTCGCGTGTTCGCAGCATGTTTGGCAATCCCGACGAAGAATTCGTGCAGTCTACCCCCAAGCACGGCTTGCTCACCCCGGCCGAAGTGCGGGCCGTGGCACTCGCGCAGATGGCACTCCATCATAACAGCGTCGTCTGGGACGTCGGGGCCGGTTCCGGTTCGGTGAGCGTCGAAGCAGCTCAACTCGCCCCGGGCGGGCAGGTTTTTGCCATTGAACGCGACAAGGAAGACGAAGCCCTGATCCGTCAAAATGCCGACCGTTTTGGCGTGGTCAACGTCATGCCCGTACTCGGCACGGCCCCGGAGGTCTGGGCCAACTTGCCGAATCCCGACGCCGTGTTTATCGAAGGAAGCGGCCGCGAAATCGCTCGGCTCGCGGAGCTAGCTTTCGACCGCCTCAATCCAGGCGGGCGTTTCGTGGCCAATGTCGTGAGCATCCAAGGCCTCGACGAAGTCACCGAAGCGCTCGGCAAGAAAACTTCGCAAATCGAAGTTTGGATGATCAATATCTCACGGGGCAAGACGCAACTTGAACGACTGCGCTTCGAGGCCCTGCACCCGACGTTCCTCGTCGCCGCCGCGAAGGCTTAAATTATGTCGTCAGCAGGCAATCGTATCCCGCCTGCTCGAAGTGGCGGTCGCTGGTGAAGGCATCGGTGATGCCGCGATCGCGCATCACTAGGAAGCTTGCACAATCGACCAGGCCCCAGGATTTATCCATATGTTGGGCAAAGTACTCAAAGGATCTTTTAAGTAGCTCGTCGTCAATAAAGATTAACTCCACGCGAGGATCTCGGATAGTAGCCTGCATAGCTTCAATGACTCGATGCCTGCGTTGGGATTTTGCCGAACTTTCCTGCTTCGGCGATGATCCAGTCAGTGAGAAATACATGACACCCACGCTGGATCAACTTGCGCCAAGTTTGATCTGCTTGAGAATGTTTCACATCTCCGGAATTAAGCAGCGCCAACCAACCATTTGTGTCAAGAAACACACTATTGGCCATCGGTTACTTTCGGATGGCCGTAGAGGTAATGATCGATATTAACAGCTAAGTCTGGAATTCCCATGTCCACAGCGTACTGGCTCATGTTCAAAAGCACATCGTCCTTTGGATCCCGAGCTTCGTCTGTTGCGTCCTCGTCCAGCACCTCCACGCGCACGGGCGAACCCTCCGGTAGTTGGACACCGGGCGCGAAGATAATGACGCCGTTGTGAACCGTGCCTTGATAGACCATGTCGTTTGCCTCTGCGGTGATACTAAATGGATGTCGGCAACTTAATTATATCCTCCGGCAGTCACACCACCAGCACAGGCCCGCTAAGCCGCGAGCGGCCTACGTGTGATAGTCCGCGTTCAGCCGCACATACTCGGCGGTAAGATCGGTGGTCCAAAACCTTGCCGATTGATCCCCCTCTTCAAGTAGCAAGACCACCGACGTATTGCGGTCAGCTTTTATTGATTCGGAAACGACATGGGGATCGAACTTAACCGGTACGCCATGTTCGTAGAGCAAAATACCGTTCACGAGCAAGCTCACTTTTGCCGGATCGAAAGGCACACCCGAATAACCGGCAGCCGAAACGATGCGGCCCCAATTGGGATCACAACCCGCGATGGCCGTTTTCACCAGCGGACTATCGGCAATGGTCTTGGCCACTTGCACCGCCTCTTTGCGCGACCGACTGCCATGGACTTCGACCGTGATTAAGTGCGTGGCGCCTTCGCCATCGGCGGGAATCGACTGGGCCAAATCCTCACAGACTTCCACGAGCGTTGCCTGAAACTTGGCGAGCGAACTCCCCGACAACTCCGGCCCACCGGCGGCACCATTGGCCAAAAATAGCACCGTGTCGTTGGTGCTGGTGTGACCGTCGACACTGATGCAGTTGAACGATTCGTCTATCGCGTCCTTGAGTCCTGCGTCGGCAGCGGCGATGCTCAGCTTGGCGTCGGTTAGCACGAGGGCCAACATCGTCGCCAAGTTCGGCCCAATCATCGCGGCCCCCTTGGCGATCCCCGTCACGCAAATTGTCACGCCGTCGAGTTCAATCTCGCGTGTTTTCACTTTGTGAACCGTGTCCGTCGTAAGAATTCCCCGCGCGGCTTCGATGAGCGAATCGCTGTCGCTACCAAGTTGACGTGCCGCGTCGACGATCCCAGCCGAGATTTTCGCGAGCGGCAACATCTCGCCGATCACGCCGGTCGACATCACCAGCACTTGGTTTTCATCAAATCCGCAAACTTGCGCGGTCTTGGCAGCCATCTGGGTGGCATCTTTTTCACCTTGACTCCCCGTGCAGGCATTGGCGCAACCCGAGTTCGCCACCACGGCGCGAATCGACGCGGACGGCGTGCGGGATTGGCACAACTTCACCGGCGCGGCGACGACAAGATTTTGCGTGAAGACTCCCACCGCGACTGCCGGAGTCTCGGACACGAACAGCGTGAGATCTTTTTTATTGGGGTTCCGCTTGACGCCCGTATAGACGCCCGCCGCCTTGTACCCCTGGGGTAACCTTTCCGTCATTTCGTCTCTCGCCTGTTAGAGCAATGCCGTTGTCTCGGGAAATCCGTGCATCACATTAAAATTCTGCACCGCCGCCCCCGACGCCCCCTTAATCAAGTTGTCGATCACGCTCACCACCACCGCTTTCGTCCCTACCACGCGGGCCGTCACGTCGCAGAAATTCGTGTGGCTCACGTCTTTCGTCCCAGGCAAATGATCCACGATCCGCACAAAAGTTTCGCTGTTGTAGAAAGTGCGCAGCGTTTCCAGCAAACTCTCGCCGGTCGTGCCAGCCGAAATGTCGGCATACGCGGTTATCAACTCGCCGCGATCCATCGGAATCAAATGCGGCGTGAATACCACGTTCGTTTCCACGTTAGCCCAGGTACTCAAAACCTGATAGATTTCGGGGGTGTGCCGTTGCTTGCCGACGTTGTATGGGGTTAAATTCTCATTCGCTTCAGGAAAATGGAAGTTGGGTTTCGGCG
>JBGTMM010000466.1:0-2716 GCA_041743635.1 Bythopirellula sp. | reverse complement strand
ATTTCACGCGGATGCGCAGGGAATCGTCTTCGGAACAAGTCGGCAGAGGATTGGGATTGAGGGTCATGGTCACTCAGAATTCTTGTGTGCAGATTTGCCGCGCCGTAGCGCTGCGGCAGTTCTAGGAATAACACAAGTGATGGCCTAATTTCTACAAGAAAGTTTGGGAGATAAGCTGTTAGCCGTTAGCTCTTAGCTTTCAGCCAGAGGGTATTTGTCTGGATATCTGATGGTATAACTGAAGACTTTTACCTACATGGCCACGAATGGAGGGTTGACGGAGGAGCCAGTTGGTAACGCGGGCTAGGGAACGCCCTCCGCGGCGCTCCGATTTTGAAGTGGTAAGCGTGTCTCTGATTCATATGGAACGCCAGAGACGGCGTTCCCTACAGAAAAGCGAGAAAATAATAACTTTGCTGTGTGCCACAGGTTCCGCCATGATCTTGTTCGTGAACCAATGTTCGATTTGCAAGTTTAACAAAACTTCCATCTGAACCTTGTGCATTTCTTGAGAAGTCCCGACATCCACGCTGGGTTCGATCATTGGATCAGAAGCGAAGAATAACACTGGCAAAGCCCGTGGCATCCAGCGTCGGCAGAGGAACCGCCCGGCGCGAAACACCGAACTCACTGCCCACCAACGACGTCGATTGGATCAAAAGTGACCAAAAGAGTTGACAAATGGACCACGCAGGGCTTAACATCAGGTCTCGGCGGGGATTAAATTTCCTATGAGTGGGGTCGAGCGGTATGAATCGGGTGCGAGTTACCGGAATAGCTTTGCTCGGTGCATTCGTGATTTTGACGATCGCATTCACTGCGACACGCAGCGCGCAAGCTGGGGTTGTGGACACCACTGGCAATGTTATTTTCGTTGCCCCGCCGCCCAATGTCGTGTTGACGACCTTCGAAGACAACACCAATGTTCGCCTCTTTCGCGAACAGTCCGGCTTGATGCTGCCAATAGAGATCGCTGTGGATGTGACGATGTCGGGATTGGTCGATTCGTCGCGCGACCGTACGCCGGCCAGACTTGCAGCAGGCACGCACCTCGATAGCTACCTGTTGCATGCTGATCCACTCAGCCATGGGATTCCGATTCGCATGTACGCAGGGTCGGTCACGTTCGACAGGCCGATTCTCGGCGCGATGATAACCTACGATTCGCTCACTGCAAGCGACGCTTTGCTCGGTTCGGCAACGACAAACTATATCCCGCCGGAGGTATTTCGCGGCTTCGAGGGGCCAGGATTTCGGGTAAGTCATCCGTCAGTCAGCGACTCGCTAGAGATCTCCGCCGACTTCCTCACGCTGTCGTTCGCTTTCCGCACAGAATCTCGGATGGACCAGATTCGCATCGTCACGGTGGCGAATCCCGAACCGTCGACACTCTTACTCGTGTCGCTAGCCGCCGTCGCGTTGGCACAGATGCGGCACCGATCGCGACAAATTGTTTGCTAAACTGGGTGAGGATTAGTTGCCAGCGTAGAACTTGCATGGTCTTCCGTTGTGCCGAATTTGTCAGCAGTGGCACCCGACGATTGTTCTGGCCTTGCCGAACTCTGTTATGCTATAATTAGGACATGGTCGCAAAAGTTGCCCTCGATGAACAACTTCTTAAGAAACTCCAGCAAGCTGGCGAGTTGCGAGTGGAAAATATGGATGGTGTGCCGATTGTGCTGATGACTGTTGACGCCCGAAACCAGTTGCAGCAAGCCGTCTACGACGATAGCGACCTTACGGAGGAAGAGATGCTGCGAATGGGAGCCGATCAACTTAATGACCCCGCTGACTGGGGTGCTCCTGAAATGGATATCTACGACACGATGGAAGGAATCGATCTCAAGAGCAATGGCAGTGCGTAGGGGAGACATCGTTACGACTGGCGTCGAGCAAGGCCCCGGCATGCCTATCAAACGACGGCCGGTTGTAGTTGTCCAGAACAATCGCAACAACCAGCGCCTCAACAGTGTGATCGTAGCCCAGATCACGAGCAACACGCGATTGGCTGGCAAAGAGCCGACGCAGGTTCTCATCGATTTTTTGGTGCCCCAAAATCAAGTGACAGGGCTGACCCATACGTCGGTGGTCAAATGCGAGAATCTCTACATGAAATTGCAGCAGGATATGCGCAAGATTGGCGTGATGCCCCCTGCTCTTATGCAAGAAGTTGACGCCGCTCTCAAAGCCTCGCTCGAACTCAAATAGGTGGGTCGCTTGTTGACATAGATGGGTGAAGAAGTAGATTCGCTCATCCGCTCGGGAAACTACCCATGCCGAGCGGTTTTCCAATATTGGCGTTAGCCGGCATCGTTCCGATGCCGGGTGAGTCGAGTAGACTGGACCTCGCGGCACCGGGACAGTGCCGGCTAACGGAGCCATTGCCGCCCCATCGAAATTTGGGTATTCTGATGGGCTTAAACGTAACCGCCAGTGTAGCTTCAATTGGCAGAGCACCGCATTCGTAATGCGGGGGTTGTCGGTTCAACTCCGACCACTGGCTTTATTGCTTTGGCTTTATTGGTTGGCCTGCGTCGGTTGACCGGAGCTATCACGATTCACGGTAAAAGTTTGGCAAGTGTCCTCGTTAGGAGTGGGTATAGCATGTCGCAAGTGTTAGATGTCGATCTGAAGCAAATTGTGCTCTCCAACAGCACGTTCGGCCCCAACGAGATCAAACAAATCGTCCGCGCGATTTCGTCCGATTACGGCAACT
>JBGTMM010000465.1:0-3940 GCA_041743635.1 Bythopirellula sp. | reverse complement strand
GGCGGTCACAAAACTTGAGGTGAATGGTCCAGTCGTATTGATGCGATACGATCCTGCACCTGAACTCTGGAAGAAGAGGTTCACGTTCGTCCCGGCGGCCGTCGTGAATCCCAGCCCGCTGCCATCAACGAAACTCGGACCCGTCAGATAATAGAGATTGTTCGCTCCTGTGAGCGAACCGAGCCCGGTTATAATCGATCCATTAAATGATCCGGTGATCGCGGTGATCATCTGAGCCGTGAAGCCGCGACTGTCTATCGTCATACCGTCCGTGGTAATCGTTCCACTGCCGGTGCCAGGACCACCTATCAATGGGGTCGTCGTGGTAAAATTAAACGTAAACTGTTCGACGGCCATCGCGGGTGTGCTGGCCATTATCGCAATCATCGCGATACCCATGGCGCCGAAGCGTGATGCTAGTTTACGCATTATACTCTCCCGTTGGAACGACGGCAGTGCCGTTCATTAGGGGGAGCAACGAGTCACGGGGACGCGTAGATGCTTAACAGGAAGTAAATAATTTTAGAGCCCATCCCATAGCGGGACTTCGTATGGCACCCGGGACCCTTTATGGTCGATTGTATTGAAAAACTCAGGCGAGCGCGAATTCAGAGCTTTCTAAGCGAATTTTTCGCGTTGGCCGATCAGCTAAGTCATTGATTTTGCTCGACGCGACTTTTGTGAATTTCGAGAAAAATTGCCCCGTCAGGGGCGATCGTCTTTTCCTACTTTCCGAATATTCGATTGGGCGATTCCCAGTCGAAAAACATACCCGGGCGATTTTTGATGAGCGGGGGATAGACTGCGTCATCGATGTTGGCGCCAATGAAGGCCAGTTCGCTCGATTCATCAGGCGGCACATCGGGTTCAAGGGGCCGATATTGTCCTTCGAGCCATCGGCCGGGCCTTACGCGCGTCTGGCCGCCGCCGCCGCCGACGACGCACTCTGGTCGACCTTCCAGCTCGCTCTCGGAACACGCCAGGATCGCATGTCTCTGAACATCATGAAAGACAGCGTGTTCAGTTCGTTTCAAGCCCCCGCCAATACATTGTTTGGGGAACAGATAGAAATTGTCGAAACCGCTGAAACGATGGTCGATCGGCTCGATTCGATCGTGGAACGTACGGGACTATCTTTCGGCCGAGCCTATCTCAAGACAGATACGCAGGGATATGATCTGGAAGTGCTTAGGGGCGCCGAACGAATTTTGAGCAAGGTGGAAGCCGTTCAGGTCGAACTGTCGTTTTTTCCGATCTACGAAAATGTTCCGCTTTTCGACGAGGTGTTGGGCGAACTGCGCGAAGCCGGGTTCGTTATTTCGGGTATGTACCCTGTGTCTCTCGGTTCAATGCAGTCGATCGAGATGGACGGGCTGCTTGTCCGCGCCAGGCCGATGGAGCCGGACAATCTCAACGATTATGGCGCGGTGCTCAGTCGGCGCACTGAGTCGTGACTCCAGCCGTTTCTCTCATGATGGCGGCTTACAACACACGCGAATATGTCGAGGATGCCGTGCGAAGCGTGCTTGCCCAGACGTTTACAGATTTCGAACTGCTCATCATTGATGATGGTTCGACGGACGGTACGGGCGAGCTTTTGCAAGCACTTGCCCGGTTGGACGACCGGATACGTCTGACGAGACGGCCCAATGTGGGTATTGTGACAACCCGCAACGAGTTGCTCGGGATGGCCTCGGGGGAGTTCGTCGCGGTGCTTGATTCCGACGATCTGGCCCCGCCTCGTCGGTTGGAAATGTCCGTCGACTATCTGCGAACCCACCCGCAGGTCCTGGCATTAGGCGGTGCCGTGGAGGTGATCGACCCCGATGGTGACCCACTTTGCGTTTGGCCCCTCAAGCAACTGCATCAGGAGATCGACGACCAATTGATGCGAGGCGAGGATGTGGCGATTTGCCACTCGTCCGCCATGATTCGGCGTCGAGCCATCACCGATGTGGGAGGCTATCGCGATCTGAATCAATTCTTGGGTCAAGCGGAGGATTTCGACTTGTGGCTGCGCTTGTCGGAACGTGGTGCTTTGATCAATTTGCCGGATGTTATGGTCCATTACCGAGTCAGGCTATCAAGCGCGAGCGTCACCGGCGTACGGCAGCAAGCCGAAGCGGCCCGCGTTGCGCTTGCGCAAGCCCGACAGCGTCGCAACCTTACCGCTGTAGAATCTTGCGCGCCATTTGGTCCTATCGAAACGAAATCGGACGTCGTTGTGCGATGGGGTTGGTGGGCGCTAGGCTCCGGCTATGTCCAAACTGCTCGCAAACATGCCAGGCGGGCGATGCTCGCTAATCCCTTCTCGCCGAAGAGCTGGAAATTCCAACTAACGGCACTTCGAGGCAGCGAACGGGTTAATCGTCAAACGCCTTGAACTCGAGCAAGATATTCCTGCTGTCTTCGCCGTCGGTCAGAAAGCCGCGTTCGGCGAGCGTTCCGAGCTCTCTGGTCTTGAGACCGTGCTTGGCCGCCGTTGCTTCATAGGTCTCAATCGATCGATTCAGGAATGGGAACTCTAGCCATGTGCTGTCGTCCATATAGGTCTGGACATTCGCCACCGCGATCCGTCCGATGCGTTTCGCCACCGCGGCGAAATAACGATCGAGGATGTCGTCCGACATATGATAGAGAACGCTGAAGCTCCAGATGAAGTCGAACCTGCGGTTTCCCAGCTCGACCGCCGCGAAATCGTCGGAACGGATCAATTGCGGGTTCTTGGCGCTGAGGCCATGCTTGCCGATCGATTGCCATGCGCAATCCAGGACGCTGGAACGCACGTCGACGCCAACATAGCCGCCGGGGTCCAGAAATTCGATGACCGGCAGCCCAGCCGTCAGGGGGCCGCAGCCAATTTCCAGAACGGAAGACGATTCAACCAAGCCAAGCTTCTTTAGCTCGGTAATTTGAAAACGTCGGTGCTCCAGCAACTGCCCGCGGAAACCCATATGGTCTTCCAGGGTGTGCCGTTCTTTTTCGTCCAGCAGGTCTTGGATGTGGGCGACGTCGAACAGGCGCTGCTGGGCGCGGCGGAGCCAGATTTTTCGCGTCCTCTCAAGCATTGCTGCGCGCTAACATAAGGCAACAGGTGAGGAAAGTCCGCTTGAGAACGGGCTAGCGAAAGCCGTTCCCTGGATCGTTACCGAGTCTATCTTAGGCAACGAATGAAAGAAAACTCCGGAAAATGGCGACCGAGGGATGCCAGAACTGGCCAAGAATCGTCTATTTTGTCTCAAACTGAAACATTTAACCAATGATGTTGAATTTTTTTTAACGCACCGGGGGAGCGGGCGTGTTAATTGCCTGCTTAACGTTTGATTGAGCCGAGTCGGCAGGAGTTGAGGTTAAGCGTTGGGTGCCCATGCTGAGGACCGGCTCGGTCAGGTTCAGCAGGCGTCGGCGATCGATTGCTTCGTTGGTTACGCAAGAGCGTTACGCAAGCTAATTGTCGCAGATTAAGTTTTAGCATTTTGTGTTTGCGTCAGAATCTGTTAACAAAGCATTAAATTGCGACTCGGGAGTGAATGAAGGGCATTCATTTCGTTGTGGTCAACGAGGGAGTAGAGTGATGAAAAGGGGTTTGATGGCGGGTGTTGCCGCCGCGACAGCATTGTTTTTCGCCGCACCGGCCGCCGCGCAGGTGACGTTCACCGGGACGTCGAACGGGTGCTTCGGTTCCATGTGCGCTCCAGGGCCAGGTGCTTCCGTCAATGGCGGTCTCACCTTCACCAGCGGAACGTTCAACCAGACCACCGACAATAACGGATTTCTGGCGCTTGGCGGGACGAGTGACGGTCTTGGCACCTTCACCTTAACTGGGCTCCCGCAAGATTATAACGGTGACATCTTCCGGTTGCTCGTGACGTTCACCGCGCCGGCTGCGGTAGCTCCGCCGGGCACGCTGTTCGAAACGCTCTTGGAGGGCACCGTTACC
>JBGTMM010000464.1:0-4646 GCA_041743635.1 Bythopirellula sp. | reverse complement strand
GATTCCTTCAATCGTTTAAACTGCTCGGCGCGTTCCGCGTCGGTCGGATCGGGCGTCCCCTCGGCGAGCGGTGGTTGGAACTGCTGCCAGAGACCGGGATCGATCTCTTCCCAAGTTTCCGCGGCTAACAGCTTGCCGATCTCTAGCCGCAATTGGGCGCGAAGCTGCTCGAGCGGCGCGGGGTCTTGATCGTAGATCGCCACGGTGAGTTGGCGGGCCAACTTGCGTGCTTCGGCGGTAGCCGCTAGATCGGGCTGCTCGAAATCGACGCTGGCGACGATATTGCGGTCGGGAACTTCGTTAAGCCGATAGCGGAACGGCGGATCCCAGCCGCGGGTGAAGATCAGCATCAGAATCGCGGCGAGCGCGCAGATCGCCAGGCGCAGCAGCACGGCCCCGCGCTGCAACTGTCCCCATAGATTGCCCCACACGCCCGGCGGCAATTCAACGACGGCAACGCGTTGCTGCCGGGTGCGTTTTTGAGGAATATTGGCCATAACAAAACAACTCGCCTGCTGATCTACAAAGCCGCGACCGTTGGTCGCGTCCATGCGCGACCAACGGTCGCGGCTTTATGGATTCCTTGCTCAGCGTTTCTTTTTTGAGCCCTCTTCATACGCGCGGACAATATCCTGAACGATGCGATGGCGGACGATATCTTCGGTCGAGAGATGCACCTTGGCGAAGCCCTCGATATCGCGGAGCCGGGAGAGTGCGTCGATCAGGCCACTCTTGGTGTGCGGCGGGAGATCGATCTGGGTTGTGTCTCCGGAAACGACAACTTGCGAGCCTTCGCCCATGCGGGTGAGAAACATTTTCATCTGGGCGACGGTCGTGTTCTGGGCTTCGTCCATGATGATGAACGCATTGTTGAGCGTGCGGCCGCGCATGTAGGCGAGCGGCACCACTTCGATTACGTCCTCATCCATGTAGCGTTGCACTTGATCTCGGTCGATCATATCGCCCAAGGCATCCAACAAGGGACGCAAATAAGGATTGATTTTCGCTTGCAAGTCGCCCGGCAAGAAACCCAGGCTTTCGCCGGCTTCGACCGCCGGACGCACAAGCACGAGTTTCCGTACGCGATGCGCACGCAGGGCTTCCACGGCGGTCGCCACGGCGAGATACGTTTTGCCGGTGCCGGCAGGTCCGGTGCAAAACACCAGCGCGTTTTCGCGAATGGTGCGCAGGTAGTCGGCTTGCCCACGGGTGCGAGGATGAATCAATTTCCCGCCGCGGACACTTATCGGTTCGGAACGCGGTATTTTTTCGCCGCTGGTGACGCGGCGGATCACCTGCTGCACTTGATCGTTGTCGAGCGGCAGGTCCCGGGCCAACAATGTGCGAAGCTCCTCCAGCACGCTGGTTGCCAGAATGACGGCCTGTTCCTCACCCTGGACGTAGATCTTGCCGTCACGCGTCGAGAAGTTCGCGGGAATGGCTTCGCGAATCTGCTTAAGATGCTGATCCTTCGTCCCCAGGATGAGTACCAGACTTTCTGGATCACCTACCGAGATGCTTGCTTCTATCATGCAGAGACCGGCGCACTAGTGCGACCGTTTGAAAAACTAAACATCGCCGGGACACCGTCTCTCGGGGTCACATCGAGCAATGTCACTCTCTAAATATACTCAATCCCAGACCGAACCGACCAGCTAAAGTCCCGCCGAGCGACCTAAATAGTTCCTGCGACACGGTTTGTAGGGATATTGCGGTGCCCACGGGCATTAACGGCCGACAACGCCGCTGATCCACAAGAAATACGCCACGGGAGCAGCAAATAGCAACGAATCCAAGAGGTCCAAGACACCGCCGAAACCAGGGAGCCAGGTGCTGGAATCTTTCACGTTCGCGTCGCGCTTAAGCAGCGATTCCGCCAAATCGCCGATCATGCCCGTGGCACTCACGATCAATCCGTAGAGAATCGCCCCGCCTAGCCAGGCGAGCCAACCCCGTTCGCTGGGCACGCCCATCATCCGCGCAAGCGGTCCTAGCGTAAACAGAGCCAGCACCACGCCCAGCGCGAGTCCACCGGCGGCTCCTTCCCACGTTTTGCCGGGACTGATTACGGGGGCCATTTTATGGCGGCCCCACTGGCGACCAACAAAGTAGGCCCCGATGTCCGTAAATTTTACGACCGCGATCATTGAAAAGAGCGCCAGCATCCCGCCCCTGACAACATCGCCACCCACGGACAACATGCGAAGCTGCACAAAAAACCCCAACATGCCGCCAATGTAGACAATCGCAAAGGATCCGAGCGCCAGATTGTTAAGCGATTGACCCGGCGCGCGATAACGGAATATTTCAACAATAACATTAATGGCAAAACCGACGGCCATGCCACAGGCCAGACCGGCAAGAGGCGCATATGGCCAATCTTGAGGTCTGATGATGGGCGCGCAAGCAGCCCAATAAGTTGCCAGCGCACCAAATCGAATTGCACTGGCTTGGGGTTCGTGTCCAATGGCACGAAACATCGCAACCAACTCTTCAACAGCAAGGAGGCACAACACAAATCCTAAGAGAAACAAATAGGTTCCAGGTCGCGTGGCATGGACATCCAACCAGCAGAGCCCCAAGAGCAAGGCCACGAGAACAGTACCAATGATAAGTCGCCAACGCAGCACTAAAGACATCGGCCCCAAAAAATTTAGTGAGACAAATTGCCGTTCTGGTTAGTAGAACGAGCGGGATCAACTTCCAAACGGGTTACCAGTAGCAGATCAACCACGCTCAAGGACTCTCCTTCGCCGTGAATGATCACAGTCCGTCCGCTGGGAGAATGTGAGAGGAACTCTGGATGGGGAACAGAAATCTTCTCACCGTCTGCCAAATGTACGATGAAGGGTGCGAAAGGCTGAGCTTGATGCCAATGGCGCAATTGTTCGACAGTCATCCGTGGGCCTCCAAAGAATACAGTCTTTAATACAATCTTATCTCAAATCAGTTTATAGATCAAACTACGACAGCCCGCCAAACTTGCGATTTCGGCGAGCGAAGTCGGCAATCGCCTCGTGCAATGTCGCCTCGGTGAATTCGGGCCAACACTTTTCCGTCACCCAAATCTCGGCATAGCTGATCTGCCACAAAAGAAAATTGCTCACCCGCATCTCCCCGGCCGTGCGAATTAACAGGTCGGGATCGGCACATCCCGCCGTGTAGAGATGCGCGGAAATGAAAGCTTCGTCGATTTGTTCCGGCGCGATTTCTCCAACCTTTATTTTGTTAGCGATCTGCCGCATGGCGTCGACCAATTCCGCGCGGCTGCCGTAGTTGATCGCTAGGTTGAGCCACATGCCATCGTTGCTGCGGCTCATTTCGACGGTGCTGTCGAGTTCCCGCAAGACTTGTTCGGGGATATTGGTCCGCCGCCCCACCATTCGCACCCGCAGGTTGTTGTCCATGATCGTCGCGCGCTCTTCGATCATGTACTGCTCGAGGAGGTGCATGAGAAAATCGATTTCCTGCTGCGGTCGTTTCCAGTTTTCGCTCGACAGGCAATAGAGCGTGAGCTGCTCGAGGCCGAGGTTTGCGCATTCCTCGGTGATCTTGCGGACCGTTTCGACGCCCAGGCGATGCCCTTCGATGCGAGCTAGATTTTGACGCTCGGCCCAGCGGCCGTTGCCGTCCATGATGATGGCCAAATGTCGCGGCCACCTCTCGCGGGGCACGTTGGTCAACAACTCCGGAATGCGGTCCGCGGACATGCTGGGGGTCCAACATTAAAGAGTGGCGGTGAGGGGGCGGGAAGTTCGCATGGGGATCGTTTGCCTACGGTCGGGGCCTACCGAAACCATTTCGATGGGCACGCCCACCAATTCGCTAATGCGTTCCAGGTAATCTCGCGCATTGGTGGGCAATTCATCGAGCGAACGGACACCCGTCACATCTTCCTGCCAGCCGGGGAGCGTTTCGTAGATCGGTTTCACTTGGCGAATGTCGTCGACATGGCTCGGGAAAACCATTGTCCGTTTGCCATCGATTTCATAAGCGGTGCAAATCTTGAGCTCGTCGAAGCCACTCAACACGTCCAGCAGCATCACGCAAATCGAATCTACGCCGCTGAGCCGCGCGGTGTAACGCAGGGCCACCGTGTCGAGCCAGCCGCAGCGGCGGGGCCGCTTGGTGACCGTGCCGTATTCGTTGCCCTGGTCGCGGATGCGCTGGCCGATCTCGTTGTCCTGCTCCGTGGGAAACGGTCCACCGCCGACGCGGGTGCTGTAAGCTTTCACGATACCGATGACCTTGTCGATGTATTTTCCCGGCACGCCGGAGCCATTGGAAATCCCCACGCCCGAGCTGTTGCTGCTGGTGACGAACGGATACGTGCCGTGATCGACGTCCAAGAGCGCACCTTGGGCACCTTCAAACAGAATGCGTTTGCCATTCTCCGCCGCGGAGAGTAAATACTCGGTCGTGTCGGCGACGTAAAGCTTCAATCGCTCGGCAAAGGCGTGGTACTGTTCGTAAATTGCGGCGGCATCCAGTTCTTGAAATTCCTCGGCGGGGAGCATCGCCTTCAGCAACCGGTTCTTCTCGGCGGTGACGTGCCGCACTTGATCGCGGAACGTGTCGCGATACAAATCGCCCAAACGGATTGCGAAAGAACGCCCCACCTTGTCGCGGTAACAGGGCCCAATCCC
>JBGTMM010000463.1:0-4720 GCA_041743635.1 Bythopirellula sp. | reverse complement strand
ACGCGGCAGCGCCCCGTCGCAGACGGCACACGCGCTCACGCCCCGGTTTTTGTACGCATCTTCCGACGGCAAGCCCAGGTAGTTGGCCTTCGCGCCCGTGGCCACGATGAGGGCGTGGGTTTCGTGCGTCTTGCCTTCAAGCGTCTTCACGACAAACGGCCGGCGCCCGAGATCGACCTCGATCACGTCATCGGTCACGATCTGCGTGCCGAAATTCAACGCCTGCTGTCGCATCAGTTCCATCAACTCCGGCCCGGTCACCGCGTGCTTGCCTTCGTGGAGGTTCATGTACTGCAGGCGATCAGGATTAATCGCCGTTTCCAGGAACGGCTGGAGGTTGCCTGCCGGGAAACCCGCGTAGTTCTCGACCTCGGTCGTGAGCGCAAGCTGCCCCAACGGCAATGTGCCGGCCATGCGGTTCTCCTCGGTGATCGCTCCCTCGAACAGAAGCGGCTTGAGTTCCGCCCGCGACGCATAAATGGCGGCTGACCAACCGGCCGGTCCGCTTCCTACGATGATAACATGTTCCGGCAAAGTAATATCCTCGACTTCAAGCCATGAATTTGAATTCCACTCCCTCGGCAGCGCAGATTATAGGCCAGCGGTCGAAACCCGTAAACCAAGGCGAAAATTGCGACGTTTCTGATCGAAGGGGTATGATATAAAGTGGCGTCCACTTGTTGCCGCCGAATTCTCGTGTTGTGAAAGCTCTTCCATGAATCTTCTTTATATCGTGCTGCCATCGGCAATTGTGTTGGCGGTGGCGTATGTCACCTACGGCAAATTGTTAGGGCGACTCTTGCAGCTTGATCCCAAAACCAAGACACCCGCAGTGGAAATGCGCGATGGCCTTGATTTTGAGCCGCTCGCCCCTTCCGCACTTTTGCCACAACACTTTTCGGCAATCGCCGCAGCGGGGCCAATCGTGGGACCGATTTTGGCGGGTATCACTTTCGGCTGGTTGCCGGCTCTGTTGTGGATTCTGATTGGTTCGATCTTTGTCGGCAGCGTCCACGACATCACCGCCCTCGTGGCTTCGATTCGACACAAGGCCCGTTCGATTGCCGAAGTAGTCCGCGAACACATGTCACGACGGTCTTACTTGCTGTTCCTGTCGTTCATTTGGATCGCACTGGTGTACATCATCGTGGCGTTCACCGACGTGACGGCCGCCTCGTTTGTCGGCGCGGCGACGGCGGCTACCGGCGGGGTCGGAGGCGCGGCGATAGCCAGTTCGTCGCTCATATATTTGCTGCTCACGCTCGTGATGGGACTCGCCATGCGCTACGGCGGATTGTCGCAGCGGTGGGCACTCGGGATTTTCCTGCCTCTGGTGGCCGGGGCGATCGTGGTCGGGCCGTACGTGCCGTTTGATCTCGCGGCGCTAACGGGCTTCGACGACGCAGGAACTCGCAAGACCTGGGACGTGCTGTTGCTCGCCTACTGCTTGGTGGCTGGCGTGCTCCCCGTCTGGCTGCTCTTGCAACCGCGAGGACAACTCGGCGGCTGGTTTTTGTATGCGGCTCTCGCGGCGGGGGGAATTGGCTTGGCATTCGGCGGCGGCACGATTGAGTATCCGATGTTCCGCGGATGGGAAGTCGCTCGCGCCGATGGCAGCACCGCGAGTTTGTTTCCGCTCTTATTCATCACTATCGCTTGCGGGGCTTGCTCCGGATTTCACTCGCTAATCGCCTCGGGGACCACCTCGAAGCAACTTCGCGTTGAGACCGATGCCGTGGTGGTGGGCTATGGCACGATGCTCTTGGAGGCGATGGTCGCGATCATTGCACTCTGCTGCGTGATGATGTTCGCCGCCGGCTCGCCGCAACTGGGCGGCGCGCCGAATCAAGTGTTCGCACAAGGGATCGGCAAGTTCTTATCAGTGCTCAACCTACCGCCGGAAGTAGGAATCACCTTCGCGTTGATGGCGTTCACCACGTTTGTGTACGACACACTCGACGTATGCACGCGGCTTGGTCGGTATATCTTGCAAGAACTAACCGGCTGGCACGGCAAAGGAGGACCGGCACTCGGCACAATTCTGACGGCCGGCACTCCGCTGTTTTTTCTGTTGGGACACAGCGATCCGAACGTGCCCGTGTGGCGGGTGTTCTGGGATTTGTTCGGCGCGAGCAACCAACTGCTAGCCGCGCTCACGCTGCTGGGGGTGACAGTCTGGCTCTGGCGAACCCGCGGGGCCTGGTGGGTTTGGATCGTGACGGGAATACCTACGGTCGTCATGTACATCATGAGCATCTGGGCACTCGCGGTGATGACGCTCTCCAAATTCCGCGCCGCCGACGGCAGTTGGCAAGTCTCCAGCGACGTGGTGGGCTGGATCGGCATCGTGTTGATGCTGCTCGCGGCGATGATGCTCTACGAAGCCGCGCTCGCGCTGTTGAGTTCGCGCGAACCACCGCGATCAAGCCCCCGCGAGCTTGCGCTCGGTACTATTTCAAAATAGCCCCCGGCGCAAGCCGTGGGGTCAGCCCTGCTGCATGAACTTGCCGCACTTGGGGCATTTGGCGAACCACATCGGCACGCGCTCGCCGCAGGGGCATTTGACGTTGTGCCGTATCACCGAACCGCTGAGCATGCTGCCGCTGGTCCCGGCAGAGGCCTCCTCGGGATCATCGAAGACTGAGGAACCCGATGGCGAACCCCCGTGTTCCAGGCGAACCGCGCGTAACGCAGCGGTGGTAAGTTCGGTCGACGAAGTGGCGTCGGGGACACGGACAACAACCTGCCCGGGGCAGAAGGGACAGACGCCTTTTTTACCGGCGTACTTGTCCTTCACCTTGAACTCATGACCATTCGGACAAACGACCGAGATCCCCATGACCGTGTCTCCCGACAGACTCGCGCGGATGGAGAGACATCCTTCCGCACAGAAGCTCAGAAGAAAAGATAAGACCTACCTTCTATTCTTTCCGCGATTCGACCTCCGTGTCAATTGATTCGCGACCAGATTCTCAATCATCTCCGGTGCCACGCACAAACTCAGCCAGCCGTTTTAGCCGGGGGAACCGCGTTTTTCACGGCGTATTTCAAATGGTGCTCTTCGCACAGGCCCACGACTTCGATGGCTTTGCGGCCTTTATACTGCCCCGGCTTGGCGAAATACTTCGGTTTTCCTTCCACGGATACCACCAAAGCCTCTGCCACGTCTTTCTCGGTGGCGATGATGTCACCCACGCGGAGGTTGATCAGGTCCGCCGTTGAGATTGTTGTTTCGGCAAGTTCGACCACCACCTCCACCGGGGCGTCGGCAATGCGGTCGCTGAGCATTTGGATCGACTCGGCCGTCGGGGGACGCCGGCTGTAACTCACCCAGCTATTGGAAGTAAGTTTATGGCTAATTCGCTCAATGGAATTGAACGGGATGCATAGATTGACCATCCCGCGCGTTTCGCCGACCGTCAGCTCGAAGCTTATCAAAACGACCACTTCGTTGGCGGGGATGATCTGCACGAGTTGGGGATTGCTCTCCACTCGGTCGACGGTCAGCTCGAATTTCAGGACGTTTTCCCAGGTGTGCTGCATTTCCGAGAGAAACAATTCGGTGATCCGCGATACGAGCCGCAACTCGATCTCGGTGAGAGGTCGCCGCACCGTGGCGGTCGACATTGTGCTGCCACCCAACAGGCGGTCAATGATCGGGAACAGAATTGATGGATTGATGTCGAGAATGAGCTGCCCTTCCAGCGGCGGCGCATTGATCAGATTGAAGCACGTAGGATTCTCAAGGCTGAACACAAATTCACTGTAGGTGAGTTGGTCCACACTGGTGAGTTTCACTTCGACGATATTGCGGAGCATCGCCGACAGGGCCGCGCCAAAGTTGCGGCCAAACCCCTCGTGCATCGTTTGCAAGGCCCGCATTTGTTCCTTGCCGACGCGCTCGGGGCGCTTAAAGTCGTAAAGAACGACCTTCTCCTTCGGGCGGTGTGTCGCAGAGGCGGAGCCGGGCTGCACCTCTTCCGTCTCGGCCTCTAATGCGCTGAGCAGGTTTTCAACTTCTGCTTGACTGAGAACTTCGCCACCCATGTCGCACTCCGTTGCGCGTGATGTGTTGGGTTTACTTTCTAACTTGCCCTTGTCCGTAAACCACGTATTTGTAACTGGTCAATTCTTCGATGCCGCACGGACCGCGGGCGTGGAATTTGTCGGTGCTGATGCCGATTTCGGCACCCAGGCCGAACTCGCCGCCATCGTTGAAGCGTGTGCTCGCGTTGACCATCACGGCCGCGCTGTCGACTTCGGCCGTGAACTTCCGGGCGGCTACTAAGTCGTTTGTCACAATCGAATCTGTGTGCCCTGAACCGTAGCGATTGATGTGGGCAATCGCGGTTTCAAGGGAGCCGACGACACAAACTGAAATGATCGCCGCCAAATATTCAGTGGCGTAATCTTCCTCGCTCGCAGGCACGGCGGCATCAATCAGCTCGCAAGTCTGTTCGTCGCCGCGAATTTCGACCTTATGTTTAGCGAGCGCGGCGGCGGCCAGCGGCAGAAACTCGCCCGCCATATCGGCATGGACCACCAATGATTCCGCCGCGTTACACACGCCCAGCCGGTGGCACTTCGAGTTGATCAAAATCTCCACCGCCATCGCCAAGTCGGCGGCGGCATCGACATAAACGTGGCAATTGCCGTGAAAATGTTTGATGACCGGCATTTGCGCTTCGGCCACGACGCGCCGAATCAAGCCTTCGCCGCC
>JBGTMM010000462.1:0-4307 GCA_041743635.1 Bythopirellula sp. | reverse complement strand
ATGTTAAGATAAAAGGTTATCTCGAGGCCTACGAGAGTGGTCTCTGCGTCTGGAACGACGAGACCGAGAACTTTGCGCCTCATAAAAAACTCTGGTCGAAATCGGCAGCTAAGCCCAATCAGCCGCTTGCTCCCGAGGGTCATCCGAACTTTTGGAAAGACGAGACCGGCGACGAATGGGTCTTATTTGGCGATCCGTTTCCACGACTCAAGTGCCCCGCGTCTTTTGAAGCCTGGGAGGACCCCCAAACCTGGCAGCCGCTTGAACCGCAACAGAGTGTTCCCACCGTCGACGGCAAAGAACAGGTGACGCCCCATCGCGGTTCGATTGCTTGGAGCGAATTTCGCCAGAAGTGGGTAGCAGTGTTGACGCAACTGGGCGGTAAGCCCTCGCATCTTGGCGAGATTTGGTTCGCCGAGGCCGACGAACCCACCGGTCCTTGGAAACGCGCCGTGAAGGTGGTCACGCACAACAATTACACGTTCTACAACCCGCGGCTACATCCCGAGCTCACTCCCCCCGATTCACCGGTTCTGCTGTTCGAGGGGACTTACACCCAAACCTTTGCCGACCACGCGCTCGCCACGCCGCGCTACGACTACAATCAGATACTTTATCGGTTGGATCTAGACGATCCGGTACTCGGTGCGCGATAGCCGCTTGCGGCTTAGCCAAGCAAGATTTTTTAACCACGAATCGAAACGAATCTCACGAATCAAATTATTCGTGTAATTCGTGATGATTCGTGGTTAAAGAAGTCTTTCTTAGCAACCTTGGCGGTTCATCCTGACTTTGCAATCCCCCTGACGTGACGCCTCGATCTATCCCCATAACATAGTCGAAAGTTCGGCTAATTTCCCGCAGTTCTCGCCAATTCAGGCCTTTGCCATTGACCTGCGCCTCTGGCGGGGTATACTTGCGTACACAAATAAGGTGCGAGACCGCCCCGAATGGCCAGCATAAGAGGCTCAGGGGGCGGATCATTCAATTCGACATGCCCATGGCCGGTGTTGCTTTAGCGACCCGGCGGCTTTCTGACGATTGCGAACGATTTTCTTGCTCCTCGGGTACCAGCGATTGTTTCGTTTTTGGCACCCTTCCGCTCTTGGAGCTTCGTGTCTGCCCATTGATGGTAGCACCGCGTCAGTAGCAGAGTTTGTCCACTTGGTGAGTAGGTTAGTAAGTGAGTAAGTAATCCTATTTACTTACTAACCTACTCACTTACTCACCGCCGTAGAGTCTAGCTGAGCCTGTGTACGCGGTTCGCAGACCCACCAATATTCCCACAGGAAAGTACCCCACATGAGTTTTGAATCCCTCGGTTTGTCCCCCTCCTTGTTGCGTTCCATTAAGGACAAGGGCTACCACACACCCACTCCCATTCAAGCGCAAACCATTCCCGCCGTACTTTCCGGACGAGATTTGATGGGCTGCGCCCAAACCGGCACCGGCAAGACGGCCGCGTTCGCGCTGCCGATGCTTGATCGACTGTTCGCCAAAAAGAACGACAAATTCCAGTCGGGCAAGCGGCACCACCATCCGAGCTTCCGCCCGATTCGCGCGCTCGTGTTGGCACCAACCCGTGAGCTCGCCGCCCAAATCCAGGCCAGCTTCGTGGAATACGGCCGCAACTCTGGACTTCGCACCACGGCCATCTACGGCGGAGTGAGCCAGAACCCTCAAGTCCGCGCGCTCGATAAGGGGGTCGACATCCTCGTCGCCACGCCCGGCCGGTTGCTGGACCTGATGAATCAGGGCTACGTCGAACTCTCCAACGTTGCGATTCTTGTCCTCGATGAAGCCGATCAAATGCTCGACATGGGATTTTTGCCCGACCTCAAGCGGATCGTTTCGGCGGTCCCCAAACGCGAGCAAACGCTCATGTTCTCCGCGACAATGCCCGCAGAGATTCGGCTGCTCGCGGAAAAATGGCTCCGTGACCCCGAGCACATTCAGGTCTCCCCCGCTGCCACGCCCGTCAAAGCCGTGAAGCAGTCGGTGTACTTTGTCACCTCCCGTAACAAGCCGCAGTTGCTCGCCCACTACCTGCAAACCAACGCCAGCACCCGGGCCCTCGTGTTTGCTCGCACCAAGCATGGTGCCGACAAGATCGTGAAGCACCTCATCAAAGTGGGCATCCGCGCGGCCGCCATCCACGGCAACAAGAGCCAGAACGCCCGCATGAAAACCTTGGAGCAATTCAAGTCGGAGAGGCCACCCGTCTTGGTGGCCACCGACATTGCCGCGCGTGGTCTCGACGTGCGAGGCATTTCCCATGTGATCAACTACGAGCTCCCCGAAGTGCCGGAAACCTACGTCCACCGCATCGGCCGCACGGCCCGCGCGGGTGCCACCGGCTTCGCCACGTCGTTCTGCGCTTCTGACGAGCGTCCGCGTCTGACGCGCATTGAACGACTCACAAAGCACCGCATTTCGGTGGAAGAAAACCATCCGGAATACACTGACCAAGGCCCGGCCGTGGTCACCGCCGACGAACGACCTGCGCGGCACAATTCCCGACAGCAATCAGGTTCCGCGCGGCCCAAGTCGTCAAGCCGTACCGCGGGTAACCAACGTTCCCGCAGCGATGCCCCCACTACTGGCGAACGCCCCGCAAAGAAAAAATGGCGTCCGAAGGTGGGACGGTAAGTTAGCCGGAGGCCTACCGCCTAGCCGGAGGGCCACGCCCTCCGGGACAGAAAATTCAAGTGGCCCGGACCGCGTGGCGGTCCGGCTAGAAAAATCCTCGCGCCCCACTGCGATACACCAAGAACATCTTCACGCTCACACCTCCGCCTGCCACCCATACTTCACGTACTCGCTCTCGAACGAGCCGTCATCGTACAAATCAACAACCGCGTAGCCTTCGTCGCAATCTTTGTGGCGGCCTTTCCACCAGTTGCCGCACACCGCGCCGTTGCAGAGATACGCGACCCCGTTGTAATCGACGCGGTCCAGCGAGTGCAAATGCCCGCTCAAGCAGAGTTTCACATTCGAGTGTTGGGCGAACAGGTCCTTGAGCTTTAGGCCGTCGGTGTGCATCAGTGAGCCGCTCAAGTGGAAATCTCCATGCTCCTGTCTCGTCCAGAGAATTGCCGAAGCACTCATAATCGGAATGTGCGAGAGCACGACGATCGGCATTGTTTTCGCCACATCGCGCAGAGTTTGCGCGAGCCAATCGTACTGTTCGTCGTCAATTTGCGCCGTATAGCCGTTGGGGTTCGTGGGGTGGTGTTGGGTGCTGTCGAGGACGATGAATTGCCAACCCCCTTGATCGAACGTGTAGAACCGATTGTCCAGTTTAAGCATCTCGGTCGAGCGAAGTTTTCCGTAGTTGGGTTCCTCGCCGCTGGTCTTGCTGCTCGGTTTGTTCCAGCCCCAAATGTCGTGATTGCCAATCGCCGACCGCACCGGGAGTGAGCAGTCTTGCCGGAGCACATTGTGCCAGATGTCCCATTGCAGCTTGGTGCGGGCGTCGTCGGCATCATAACTGTCCATGATCGAATCGCCGCCGGTGAGGATCAATTGCGCGCCCTCGGCATGCGCTTGCACATGGCGCAAACAAGCCGCCATGCCTTCGGTCGCTCGGCGCTCGGGCTGCACATGCAGATCGGTCAAGTGCGCTAGCCGCAGCGAGCGCTTTCGCTCAGGGCTGATTTCCTGGGCGTTCGCTCTCGGCGAAAGTCCGCCCCAGGCCGCGGCACCAACCGCGGAAGCACCCAGCAGCGCAAGCGTTTCACGACGCGTGAGTGATGAATTGGTCATGTGCTGAGATTCCTTATCTCGAATGATTCTTGGCCCTATTTGCGAAAGTGAGAACCGCGCGGGTGCCACCTTACAGGCCACCGATCATACCGAATTCGGTACACGGCGGAAAGCAAGGCCTCCACTGTCGCCCTTGCGGGGCTTTGCATCGCTCTTTCTCCCCTTCGGCGAAACTGAGTACCCAAAAAACACACCGCCACCTTTGCCATCTTCGCCAACATTGCCAAGTTGGTCGACATGCAGCCAGCAAATCACACATTCAGTGCTTTGCTCGCCAACTGCGGCGCCGTTTGCAGATCGACCATCCGGCGATACTTGCCGTTGGTGGCCATGAGCGTTTCGTGAGTGCCGACCTCGGTGATCTGGCCATGCTCCACCACGACGATGCGCTTCGCATGCGCGATCGTGCTGAGCCGGTGGGCGATAATCAAACAGGTGCGGCTTTGCATGAGATTCGCGAGGCCCTTTTGAATCGCGCGTTCGCTCTCGGTGTCGAGATTGCTCGTGGCCTCATCGAGAATAAGAATCTTGGGATCGGCGAG
>JBGTMM010000461.1:0-3552 GCA_041743635.1 Bythopirellula sp. | reverse complement strand
GAGATTGATCTTTGTCCCGACTCACTGTATCTGCGCATGACCGGCAAGAAACCTGAAGACATTTTTCCCGCGTTACAGAGCCGACTGTCGCATGCCTGAGATTTCTCGTTTTTACGGCATTGTCATACAGATGTATTTTGGCGACCATCCGCCTCCGCATTTTCACGCGTTATGGCGGGCAAACCGCGAAGATTGATATTGATACGCTGGCGGTGATTGAGGGCAAGCTCTCGGCAAGGGCGCTTGGCTTGGTGATCGAATGGACCGCACTCCACCAGGAGGAGCTCCGCGGGGCCTTTCAGAGGGCGGCCAATTTGGCTCAACCTGGCAGAATCGACCCGTTGCCGTAGTTTCCCGCCCTTGACGGGCGCTGAAAAACGCATAAACTGAGAGGTTTCTACTTTTGTCGATTGCCTGGGGAAGGTTGCATGCCAACAGTAAATCAGCTCGTGCGAAAAAACCGCAAGCCCAAGCGCAAGTTCAGCAAATCACCGGTGCTGCAACAATGTCCGCAGAAACGCGGCGTCTGCTTGCAAGTGCGGACGATGACCCCCAAGAAGCCGAACTCCGCGCTCCGCAAGATTACCCGCGTGCGGTTGTCCAACGGCAAGGAGGTCACGGTGTACATTCCGGGCGAAGGCCACAGTCTGCAGGAACACAGCATCGTGTTGGTGCGGGGCGGTCGTGTGCGTGACTTGCCGGGCGTGCGTTATCACGTTGTCCGCGGAGCGCTCGATACCTTGGGCGTCGTGGGCCGCAAGCAATCCCGCAGCATGTATGGCGCGAAGAAGAGTTAGAATAAGCCATTAGCTATTAGCTGTTAGCCAAAAAAAATCAATCATTTCCATTTCCTGCAAAGAGCTAATAGCTAATAACTAACAGCTCTCCCCCCATGCCTCGCATTACCGCAAGTCGTAAACAGTTGAAGCCTGATCCGTTGTACGGATCGCTTCTGGCCGGCAAGTTCATCAACTGCCTGATGCACGACGGCAAAAAGGCCGTGGCCCAGGGCGTGTTCTACAACGCGCTCGAAATCATCCGCGAGCGGATTCCCAACGAGGAACCGATTGCCGTCTTCACGCAAGCGATTGAGAACGTGAAGCCGTCGATCGAGGTTCGCTCGAAGCGCGTCGGCGGGGCCGCGTATCAGGTGCCAATGCAAGTGGGCCGTACGCGTCAGCAATCGCTTTCGTTCCGCTGGATTCTCTCGGCGGTGCGCGACAAGAAGGGCCGTCCCACCGGCCAAAAGTTGGCCGACGAGCTTGTCGCCGCCTACAACCGCGAAGGCTCCGCGATGACCAAGCGCGAGAACGTGCATCGCATGGCCGACGCGAACAAGGCGTTTGCGCACTTTGGGTGGTGAAAAAGACAATTGCATCGCCGCGATCCTCGTCAGAGGCGCGGCGTTTTCATGCGCACAAGCTGTTAGCTGTTAGCTGTTAGCTCTTAGCCATTAGCCAGAAGAGAGAAGATTCAGCAATGCAGGATTTCAGGAATCTCAAAGTTTGGGAGAAAGCACACGCTCTAACACTAAGTGTTTATCGGGAGACGCGAAGTTTTCCTTCTGATGAGCGGTTTGGACTAACGAGTCAGTTGCGACGTTCGTGCTCGTCAGTCCCGGCCAATCTTGCTGAAGGTTGTGCACGCGCCGGCGATGTGGACTTTGCTCGGTTTGTGAACATCGCTTTGGGTTCTGCCTCAGAAGCAGATTACCATCTGCTGCTTGCTAGAGATTTGGAGTATCTTGATCCCACGAAGTACGAGGAATTATTTAATCAGGTTTCAGAAGTCAAGCGAATGCTTAATTCATTTGAGCGATCGCTTAGAGGCAACTAATTCTGGCTAACAGCTAAGAGCTAACAGCTAATGGCTAATTTTCTTTCCAAAATCCGCAACATCGGGATCATCGCCCATATTGATGCCGGTAAGACCACCGTCACCGAGCGGATGTTGTTTGCCAGTGGCGCGAAGCACCGCGCGGGGGAAGTGGATCGCGGCACCACCACCACCGACGACGACGCCGAGGAAGCCGAGCGCGGCATCACAATTTACTCGGCCTGCGTGGCGTTTCCCTGGAACGACGTGCAGATCAACCTCATCGATACCCCGGGCCACGTCGATTTCACCGCCGAAGTGGAGCGCAGCTTGCGCGTGCTCGACGGGGCGGTGATCGTGTTTAGCGCCCGTGAAGGGGTCGAAGCCCAAAGTGAAACCGTCTGGCGGCAGGCCGACAAATACAAGGTCGCGCGCCTTGCGTTCATCAACAAGCTCGACCGCGAGGGGGCCGATTTTGAGGCGGTGTTTGCTGAAATCCGGCAACGGCTCCACGCACGCCCCGTGGCGATTCAAATTCCCGTTGGCTTGGGCCCCGCGCACATGGCCGATCCGTTCCGCGGGATCATCGACCTGGTGACCCTGAAAATGCTCACATTTCCCGAGGGGAAAGAAGGCCGCAAGTTTATTGCCACGGAGATTCCCGAGGACCTCACGGATCTCGCCGCAATGTGGCGGGATGACATGCTTGGTGAGCTGTCGAATTTCAGCGATGAGCTGATGGAGCTCGCGCTCGCCGAACAGCCGATTCCCGCAGCGCTGATTCACAAAGTGCTGCGCGATGCGACGGTGCATTTGCAGATTCAACCGGTGCTCTGCGGCTCGGCCCTGCACGGGGTCGGCGTGCAGCCGCTCTTGGACGGCGTGGCCGCTTATTTGCCGAATCCCACGGAGGTGCCCCCGGTGGAAGGCATCGACCCCTCGGGCAAAACGGAGCATCATCGCAAGTCGCATGCGAAGCAAGACGACGATGATTCGCCCCTGAAGGTAATTCGCAAGCCCGATCCCGCAGAGCCGTTCTGCGGACTGGTGTTCAAGGTGTTGCCCTACAAAACGGGCGATCTGGCCTGGGTACGGATTTATTCGGGCACGCTCAAGGGGAATAGCCGGGTGCTTAACGCCACTCGCGACAAAAAGGAAAACGTCGCGCAGCTCTGGCGGATTCACGCGAGCAAAAAAGAAGAGCAACTCGAATCGGCCCAGGCCGGCGACATCGTGGGGATCATCGGCCTCCGCGATTCCATCACGGGGGACACGCTCTGTGATACGCGCGCCCCGATCGTGCTCGAGTCGATTGAATTCCCCGAGACAGTGATCTCGATGGCGATCGAACCGGAGAGCACGGCCGACAAGAAAAAGCTGTCCGATGTGCTCACGATGCTGCGCAAGCAAGACCCCACCTTCGCGGCGAGCGAAAACGAAGAGACCGGCCAAACCCTCATCAGCGGCATGGGTGAATTGCACCTCGAAGTGATACAGCACAGGCTCGAGCGCGATTTTAATTTGAACGTGAAGGTCCACAATCCCCGCGTGAGTTACCGTGAGTCGGTCGCCAGTAGGGCCGAAGGGGTGGGGGACTGCAACCGGCTGATCAACGGCATGCAGCACGTTGCCGAGGTGCGAGTGCGGGTTGAGCCGTTTGAGACCACAGTCGGTGGGAATGTGGCCACGAACGCGCTCGATCACGGTTTGCCGTCCGACATGCTCGCGGTCGTGCTC
>JBGTMM010000460.1:0-3350 GCA_041743635.1 Bythopirellula sp. | reverse complement strand
ACTATCGACCAACCCGAACAACCGATCGTGGTTGCGTCGGCAGTCACCGGTGCAAAACCCGCGACGACTGCGGTTCGGCCTGCGGGGACGCGCTTTACCACCGTCGATGAAGAAACCCAGCGCCACAAACGACAGGAGGATCACGATAGCCGCATCGCTTTGTTGGCACGATGGTTGGCCTTGGTCTTGTTGGTTGGCGGCTTGCTGTGGGCTGGTTGGAAAATATTTCGTCCCGCCACGGCCGATGAGTTGTTCACGAAGATCACCACGTCGGTTGACCGCGACGGTGACAGCGATCTCCGCGTGATTGAAGCGGAACTCACAGAATTCATGCAACGCTTTCCCGAAGACTCACGCGCCGTGGAACTTACTGGGTATGTCGATCAATTGGAATTCCAGCGGCTTGAGCGCCAGGCGCGCACACGCAGCCGTGCCCTCGGCGTGAAGATTTTGGACCCTATTGAACAGCTTTATTTGAGCGCCTTGGCAGTGGGCGGCACCGATCCGGTCAAAGCGCAAGCGATTCTGAGCGATTTGGTCGATCTCTATGATCCGCTCGGCGTGACGGCCGACGGCAAGGCCGAAGCCGGGAATGATCGCAGCGCGCTCACCGAGGAAAATCGGCGCTGGTTGGTACTCGCGCGACAGGAACTCAAAAAAATCAATGAACAACTGACCGCCGACGCGAAAGAACAACTGCCCGCGATTCAAGAACGTCTCGCCGCGGCGGAAGTCGTCGCACGCAATCGTCCCGCCCAGGCCAAGTTGATGTATCAGGCAATCATCCGTTTGTACGGTAATCAACCGTGGGCGGAGGAAGAGGTTGCCAAGGTGCGCGCAGCGCTGGATGAATTGGAAGCGACGAAGACGGAATAATAACTTGGAATTTTTAGTTAAATGAGCACATCACTATCGAAAATATCTCGTCCCCTCAGCCAAGCCGCTTTTGAGCGCTCTCTTAACCTGATGCCGGGCGGGGTGAATAGCCCGGCGCGGGCGTTTGGTGCGGTGGGGGGCACGCCGATTTTTATTGAGCGTGGCCAAGGGGCCTATCTCCATGACATCGACGGCAACCGCTACATCGACTACATCGGCTCGTGGGGGCCGATGATTTTGGGGCATCGCCACCCAGCCGTCGTCGCCGCCTTGAACTCGGCCATTGAACGGGGGACAAGCTACGGCGCGCCGACTGAAGCCGAAAGCGAGTTGGCCGAGCGAATTATCGACGCCGTGGCATCGGTCGAAAAAGTGCGGCTCGTGAATTCGGGGACCGAGGCGACGATGAGCGCAATTCGTTTAGCTCGAGGATTTACTAATCGTGACGTGATCATTAAGTTTGCAGGCAACTATCACGGCCATGTGGATAGTTTGCTGGTCGCGGCGGGGAGTTCCGCGGCGACGCTAGGTACGCCCAATTCCCCGGGCGTCACGGCAGGCACGGCCCAAGACACACTTGTGCTCGAATACAACGACGTGGCCGGACTTGAAGCGGCATTCACATGGCAAGGGGCGCGAGTTGCTGGCGTGATCTTTGAGCCGATTGTGGGGAACATGGGCGTGGTTGTTCCCAGCGGAAAGTTTTGCGAGGCGCTCGCGAGGCTGACCCAGCTGCATGGTGCGCTCTTGATCTGCGACGAAGTGATGACTGGCTTCCGCATTGCGTTTGGCGGTGCGCAAGACCTCTTGGGATTGAACCCCGACATCACGACGATGGGGAAAATCGTCGGCGGCGGACTCCCCGTGGGGGCTTACGGCGGACGGACTGAGGTGATGAACCACATTCTCCCCTCGGGCAAGGTGTTTCAAGCGGGCACGCTCAGCGGCAATCCGTTGGCGACGGCAGCCGGTTGTGCCACGCTCAAGATTCTCAAAGAAGATCCGCCGTACGCGAGGCTCGAACATCTCTCCGCGCGATTGGCCACCGGCTTGCGCGAAGCGGCGGAAGCGGCTGGCGTGCCCCACAGCCTCGCGCGGGTGCGCAGCATGATGACGCTGTTTTTTCACGAGGGACCCATCACCGATTGGCAAGCGGCGAGTAAGTGTGACACGAAGCTGTTCGCGCGTTTCTTCTGGGGCATGATGGATCGCGGCGTGTACTTGCCATGCAGCCAGTACGAGGCGCTGTTCATTTCGGCGGCGCATAGCGAGGGCGACATCGATCAGACGATTGCAGCCGCGGAGGAAGTTCTACGAGAACTTACGGCCTAGCCGGACCGCCACGCGGTCCGGGCCTACTCGCTGTATGGGGCCCGGCGAGCGTGGCTCGCCGGCTAAGGCCGATTGGTTATCGCCTTCTCTTCCGCTGCACTTTTGCGATAGTAATTTGGCACCAACTGCACGGGATCAACCAACTCGCCCGCTTGAAAAAGTTTGTATCCCATCTGTCCCACTACGCTTGCTTGCGGTTGCCAGAACTTATCGTCGACGGCTGTGACACCCGTTGGCAATCGTTCGGCGATTTGCGCAAGCGGGGGACCGACAACACGGTCACCAGCTCGCAACTCGGCGAGCCAATTTTCAATTGCGAGAATACGCGTTTCGGGTACCGATGAGATTTCCGTTCCATCGAAACACGATGCGAAAAGTTCTTGCCGCTGGGCATCGAGAATCGCCCAGACGCGGCCCGTGCGATTCGGCACACTGCCCGCCAGCGCGGCGAGTGTGTGAACTCCCACCAGCTTGGCATTCACGGCGAAAGCCAACGTCTTCGCCGCGGTGACGCCGATGCGCAGCCCCGTGAACGAACCGGGGCCCGTTGTCACGCAGACCAGCTCGATCTCGCTCGGCTGCCAATGGCACACGCGGAGCAATTCGCTCATCGTCGGCAACAAAACTCGCGCAGAGCGCTCCGTTGCGGGTAGCAGCAGTTCTTCGAGAACTTCCACACCGCCCGTGTTGCCAACAAGTGCCGCCACGCTTCCCTGCCGCAAACTTGTTTCTATGCTGAGGATTTGCAAGAGACGGATTGCTCCCGTGAGAATGACACGAGCGGTTGAACCCTGAAACTACCAGTCGCTTGGGTGCCGTCCAAGGGGCTGCGTGGCACGACGAACAGCATAGTTTAGCACCTTCGCTCGCGGCGTTTTCGAGCGGGACAAGTCCTGCCGCTAAATAGTTTCGCCAAACTGAGTCCACTGCCACGCCGGAGGCGTCCTTGACCCCCTTTCTGGCGGTCTTTAGACTGGCGATTTGGCAATGGACTGCGCCGCTGCGTGACTACACGGTGCCGCCGCGTAGAACAGGATTACGCGGGCATGAGGGGATACTCTCAAGCTAGTCCAGCAACGGCAGGTTCAGCTAGTTGATGTGAGGTCGTCTCTGGTGGTGAAACGTGCGGTAATTAGTGACAT
>JBGTMM010000459.1:0-3301 GCA_041743635.1 Bythopirellula sp. | reverse complement strand
GGGTGACGTGCGCCGCGAAACTTGATTACCGTCGCGGGCAGAGTGGACGGCTTACGGCGAAAGTCGACAGTGTTGAACAGAAACTGGGCCGCTCGGTCAAACGATAGTGCGACTATATTAGCGACTTTTTTTCGGAAAGTTGAACTCGTAATGAGCCAAGCCGACTTCGATCCCGTGTTAGGGCGCGTTCCCAGTGGAATTTTTATTCTCACCGTGGGCAGCGGCGAGCGCGCGACCGGGATGCTCGCCAGTTGGGTGATGCAGGCCGGTTTCGAGCCGCCGATGGTCACCGTCGCGGTGAAGAAAGGCCGTTACGTCGAAGATTGGATCACCCGCGGCGATCCTTTTATTTTGAATCTGGTGGCTGAGAAACAGTTCGACATGCTCAAGCATTTTGGCAAGGGCTTTGAGCCCGGCGAGGCGGCTTTCGCGGGCCTCAATGTGCGGCACTGTGCCCGTGCGGTGCCTATTCTCACCGATTGCCTAGGGCATATGGAATGCGAGCCGGTCTCGCACTGTGACTCGGGGGATCATCGCATTTTTCTGGCGAAAGTAGTGCGCGGCGGGCTGCAGGGAGAAGCCGCTCCGATGGTGCATGTTCGCAAGAGCGGCAAGAATTACTGATTTTTGGTCGTAAACTCCAGGCGCTTACGCTTCTTGCTCGCCAAAGTGTGACAATCTGCATGCTCACCCACGCCGAAAACTAACTTTGACAGCAGGTTGTCGAAGACCTAAGATAAGGGCTCTTTGCCGTCTTTAGGACAAACGGTAAATACTCCTAATACGTTTTATCTGTACAGTGCAAAAGGATTATCCGCTGTAAGCACTTGTCATTAGGGATAATGTCCATGCGCCGAATTTCTCGGAAGGCCTCAGCATTTTCACTTGTTGAGCTATTGGTCGTCATCGCCATTATCGCGATGTTGATCGGCTTACTGGTGCCGGCGATTCAGTCCGCTCGGGAAGCTGCCCGTAAGACGCAGTGCTCTAATAATCTCAAACAGATTGGGTTGGCCTTGCACAATTACATCGCCAGTCACAATTCACTCCCCGCCGGATACTCGTCCGCTGTCACGCTTGATGGTGATGACGGCCCTCCAGGATGGGCGTGGGGAGCGATGCTCATGCCCTACATGGACGAGTCGCCGCTTTATCAGTTGATTGAAAAAAAGATTTCCGTGGATGCGATTGGCATGAAACCACTACGGACGAAATCGGTCGCCACTTTCCTTTGCCCAACTGACGATGGACTTCAAGAGCTGGTCGATATTCCAGAAATCGGCACGAACAAGATCCTGTGCACAATGGCTGCCGCCAGCTATGTCGGTAGTGCGGGAACTGTGCGACCCACCTGCAAATTGTGCCGCGACCGTTTCGATGGCGTGTTTGGCCGCAATCACCCCATCGAGCCACGAGAATTGGAAGACGGCTTGTCTCAGACACTAGCCGTTGGTGAGCGCGCTACTTATTGGGCTAGCGCGGCAGTGTGGGGAGTTGTCCCGAAGTCGAAGTTGCTCGATCGCCAACAGCGGGGAAAATATGCCGCCGGACCCGCCTATGTGTTGGGAACCACATTTGCCGATGGTTTTAATATCGAAGAGGGGCCCATGGACGACCACAACACCATGCAGACCTACGCAGAGTCTTTCGGTAGTTTCCACCCTGGCGGATGTCATTTTACTTTTTGCGATGGCGGGGTGCGCTTTGTGTTCGACACCGTTGACCCGCGCACCATGAATGCTTTGGCGACGCGTGCCAGCATCGCCAAGGGGGGCAATCTTTTGGACCCCATCATCCATGATCCTCCCTTTTAATGTGAGGTGCGACGTATTACGATGCAGCCGCGTAATCCAAGCAGCCACGTCGCCAAAGTAATCAATGTCGCACTGGCCGAATTTGGTTCTGGCACCTGCTCCACGGAAAGCGACGAAAGATCGCCGAAGCTCTCACCATAGTGCGCTTGCCAAACTGCGAGATCGGCAGTGTCGACAATTCCGTTAAGCGAAGCATCGGCGACGGTGCGCGTCGTCGAGCCTGCGAGCCTTTGCCACACCATAAAATCGCGGCCATCGACGTCGCCGTCGAGATCGTAATCTCCCGCCAGTGTGCCGGCCACGTGTATTGCCAAGCTGGCAGGGATCATTGAGTCGTAAGCCGTGAGGTAATTGAACACGATTAAAAACGGATCCGACGTCGCATACTGATCCGAAGTCAGTCGGGCGAAGAAGCCGTACACCCCAGCGGGTGCGGCGTTATCATCATCGAGTCCGTAAAACAAGAGGCCGTGGTTGTGAAAGCCGGTATGCCCAGCCACGGGGTCGGCGAGCAGGAAAGGTGCCGAGGCAATTTCATCATCCGGTAGCAACGTGAGTGATCGCATGCCGGTACCCAGTAGATGGAATCCGGAGGGCGACGGTCCCACGCTTTGTGTTGCTGGATTCCAGTACCAGAGTACACGCTTTTCTGCAGGATTTGAGCCTACGACTGGGCGGGCGAGTATTTCTATGGAGAGATTGCTCGACGAATCCATCGCGAATATCTCGAGCCCTGGCGATTCCCAAAGGATCAGTGAGCCGAGCGTGGGGAGAGTGACGCTGTCGTAGAAATCGCCATCGGCGTCTGATTCTCCGAAGATGGGGGGAGCGAATTCGGCGGGGCCGAGCGGGTGGCTTGCCACGAGGCGATTGTCGAGGACTTCCACGTGGATGGGGGTGCCGTGGCTGTGCGCGTGGCTCGCGAAGTGACAAGTCAGCAGCAGTATCGAAAGTAAAATTTTCATGGTTGCTATTCGGGTTTGGCGAAGTTGATGTTGCTGTTAATCAAAGCGAGAATTTGATCTTCGTCGATCAGTTCGACGTGACCGTCGAGATACAGATAATGCGAGGATGTGAAGTGACGATTGAGTTGGATGTCTTTTCGCACCGCAGAGGCGACAAGACCCCAATCGCGGTTAAGTTGCGAGAACCACTGAGTAGCATGGGCGTGTTCGTATTGCGCCTCGGCGGGTTGTTTATCCGAGATTTCAAACACGGCGAGCGATTTGCTCGTAGCAATGATTTTATTGATGTTACGAACCACATCGGGAGCCGTTGGCGCGGCAAGATAATCGTTGATCACATAGCTCGTGGCGCGCGCCTCGAGGCGTTCTTTCCTAAGCGGATCGTCGGGACAAATCCGTAGGGAATCGACATTCTCAAAATGGGGAGCGAGGGTGTAGATCCACGATTTATCGGCCCCGTCCGTGTGCCACCACTCGGGAAATTCGCCGTCGTGTGCATTGCAGTATCGGTGAATGGCAAGG
>JBGTMM010000458.1:0-3368 GCA_041743635.1 Bythopirellula sp. | reverse complement strand
GCGATGCGTAGGACAAATGGCACCCGCTCCGGATGGGCAAAACGCAACCGTTCGACGTGTCCTTCACGCAAGGCTTGGGCAAGATCGGCGTCGGATTCTTCGACAAACTCAATCGCTCCCGCCCAACTGTCGGTGAGTACGTCGAGCAGCCCCACGGCCGGCATGTACAGACCGGGTGGCGAACTCACGACAGTGCGGCAACCGGCCGAGCGCGAGGCCAGCGCCCGCGCGAAAATCTCGAGCGGCGTGTCTTGTGCGTGAATGCGGACGCGAATTTCGCCGAGCGGCAGGTAGCGGCGGAAATTATCTTCGCCCACCAGCTTAAAATCGTCGTGTGCGTGGTCGAACTCCTCGGCCATCCAGTGTTCGTAGCTTTGTGCTGCGGCGATGATCTGCTGCGTTTCTTCCTCAGTGATTTCGCCTCGCGCGAAGGTCATCCGCAGCGCTTCGCAGAAATCGTCGAGACCCGTGTCTCCGAGATCGCTGTCCCCGAGATCGCTGTCGGCGAGATCAGCCGTGTGTTTCGTTGAAACACAGCTGGGAGGCGTTGCAGCACGGCTTCCGAACGTCATCAATTGCGAGACATAATTTGGTCCCCCCGCTTTGATGCCGGGGCCGATGGCGCTTTTGCCCATCCCGCCGAAGGGTTGCCGCAGCACGATGGCACCCGTCGTGGGTCGATTGATGTAGAGATTCCCCGCACGGATTTTTTCCTGCCAGAGTTGGTGCTCGCGGTCGTCGAGGCTTTCCAGTCCCGACGTGAGGCCGTAACCGGTGGCGTTCACCAGGTCGATGGCCTCATGCAAATTGCGGGCTTCCATCACCGCCAAGAGTGGTCCAAAAAATTCAGTGTTGTGCGTGTAGCTCCCATCACGGACGCCCCACTTTACGGCAGGGCTTACGAGGTTGGGATTGCCGTCAACGTGCAGCCGTGGCCGGATGGCCCACGATTCCCCCGCTTCAAGTTCCTTGAGCCCGCGCTCCAAATCACCGCTGGGCGGGCGGATCAACGGCCCGATTTTCGTGGGCAACTCCCACGCGCTGCCGACGCGCAGGCTTTGGACCGCATCGACGAGCAGCTCGCGAAAGCGCGCGTCGTGATAAACTTCGCTCTCTAAAACCAAAAGCGACGTGGCCGAGCACTTTTGCCCGCTATGGCTGAATGCCGAGTGCAGCACGTTCTTGAGGGCCAAATCGCGGTCGGCGAGCGCGGTCACAATGGTCGCATTTTTGCCGCCGGTTTCAGCAAAAAGTTTTATCGTCGGTTTCACCGCGAGCATCCGCAGGGCCGTTTCCGTTCCGCCGGTGAGAATCACGGCATTAACCGCGTCGTGCGAAACCAGTTGTTGCCCCACCGAGGAGCCGCTGCACGGCAAGAATTGCAGCGCGGTGCGCGGCACGCCCGCCGCCCAAAAACATTGGCAAAGCTCGTAAGCGACCAGCACCGTGTCGCTCGCCGGCTTGAAAATAACGGTGTTCCCCGCCGCGAGCGCCGCCGCGATCCCGCCGCAGGGAATCGCCAGCGGAAAATTCCACGGCGACACCACGACCACCACCCCCCTAGCCCTGGCCGCCAGACCGGGGTCCGCGTAAAACTCCTCGGCCGAGCGCGCATAAAAGCGGCAGAAATCAATCGCCTCGGACACTTCGGGGTCGCTCTCGGTGAATAGCTTACCCCCCTCGACGAGCATCGCCCCAATCAGGTCACCACGGCGCGCGGCAATGTTTTCGGCCACACGATCCAGAATCACCGTGCGTTTGCTCGCCGCGAGTTTACACCATCCGTCGGGGTCTTTCGCCGCACAGGTGACGGCTTTTTCAACGTCGGTGTTACTGGCTTGATAATAACGGGCCACGACAACACCAGGCCGCGAAGGATCAAGCGATTCCCGCTGCTCTCGCTCCCCGGCGATTTCCTCCCCCGCCACCACCAACGGCACAAGCGCGGCCTGCGTATCACAACGAGTCCGCCACCGCGCGAGAATCCCCTCCGCCCACCGCCCGTTCTGCACAAGCGACCAATCGGTATCGGCCTCATTGAAAAAAGGGGACAGGTCCATTTTCCCCGCGTGCGTTTGCGAAATCGTCCCTCCCGGTCCTTGATGGAAAATGGACCTGTCCCCTTTTCGATCCTGCGTTCGTCGTGGCGTTGCGGGCAAAGATTGAATTCTTTCAAACGATTCCGCAAACCCCGCCGCGAGTCGTTGCCACTCGGGGCTGTCGACCCTCAGGCGAAACGCATAACGTAGAAAATTTTCCGCGCCCGTGTTTTCGTCCAGGCGGCGGACCAAATAACCGATTGCGTTGATAAAATCCTCCTGCTTACAGGCCGGGGCGTAGAGCAGCACGCTGCGTGAGAGTTCAAAAAGCGCCCGCCGTTGGTGGTTCGCCATCCCTTCGAGCATCTCGAACTGCACGCGGTCGAGCGCTCGCTGCCGTGAGGCGAGGACCAAACCGTACGCCACCGAAAACAAATCGTGCGAGGCGATGCCGAGCCGCACGGCGGTGAGATTTTCACTTCTCATGCCGAACTGCAACATACGGTGGTAGTTGGCGTCGGTTTCAACTTTCTGCTGGAACGGTGCTTGCGGCCAGCCGCGCAAGGAGGCCTCGACCCGCTCCATTTCCAAGTTAGCCCCCTTCACGAGCCGAATTGTCACGGGTGCCCCACCCTTTTCCACGCGCTGACGGGCCCAAGCCGTGATTTCTTGTTGCACGGCAAAGGAATCAGGAATGTACGCTTGCAGCGCAATCCCCGCCTGCGACTGGGCAAGGTCCGCCCGACTGAGCGTCCGCATGAACACCTCGGCGGTCAGCGCCATGTCGCGGTATTCTTCCATGTCGAGATAGACGAACTTGGAAACCCGCGTGCCGTCGTGCCGCACAAAGTAATGCTTCGCCGCCGTGCGCAAGAGCAGTTCTAAGCGGTCGCACAACACCTCGACCGTGTGCTCGCGGGCGAGCGCCGAAATTTGCGAATAGATCGTCGAGATTTTTACCGACAGAACTTCGATCTCGGGCCGCGCGAGTGCCGCGAGATAGTTTTCCAGCCGCCGCTCGGCTTCTTTCTCTCCCAGCAGCGCCTCGCCAAGAAAATTGACGTTCATCCGCAGCCCCGCCGCGCGGCACTCCTGGAGATGCTCGCGGAGCATTTCCTCCTCGGCGGGCAGAATGACGTTGGCGGTCTCTTCCTGCATCTTTTCCTTGACGAACGGCATGGCCACGCCGGGGAGATAAGCCCCGAAGGATTGAAATCCCTTGAGCAGCGTGCGGTCGAGCGCGCTGAAAAATCGCGGCACCCCTTGCACGTCGAGAATGTGAATCAACTGATCGGCCGCCCGGTGCGGCCGCTCCGAGCGAAACGCCTG
>JBGTMM010000457.1:0-2921 GCA_041743635.1 Bythopirellula sp. | reverse complement strand
GCCGCCTGCTGGCCGAAAGCAGACTGCCGACTTACGGCCGCATTGCGGTCAGTGCAGGACACGCGGCGTGAATCGTTAGATAAGGGCCGGCAGAAACACTTGAAGTGTGACCGTGCTAGGTGCCCGGAACCGCTGGTTGCATTTGATGCCGCTATGAATGCAATAGGATGTGGCCCTCAACCACAATGCTGCGAAATCATTCGGTATAGATCTGAGCACGAGGAACGGTGATGCCTTTCGGCAATGGCGCTCGGGCAAAGATGTCGGCAATTTCAGGGCCATGCTCGGCGCGCAAGCCTGCGGCGAGATCGATTGGTTCCAGCTTGAGCTGGTGAAACCATTCCTCGCCGGTCACGGCATGCTGCTCCACCAGGCGGAGCCAGGACTGCGGATTGCTGAAGCGGCGATGCAGGATGGAATGAGGTCCGGCTGAAATGGCGAACGAGTTCCAGGGCTCATAGTAGTTTTCGCTGTGAACTCCGATATTCTGGTTCGAACCCGTCATATGTGGAACGGCCCGCGGTGCAAGGATGCTTTTCAGTCGATTTCACCACATGAGGACGGTGCGGTCATATGTCCGGCCTTTCTGCGCGGCCCATGACCGCTGGCCTCGATGAAGTCCGCGAAACAGGTGGCTGGATCAAGGGGGCGCGCTTTGTGCGCGTCACGGGTTTCGGCCTGTCCTGTTTCGGGATTTCGTCCCGTGGGTTCATCGTCTGCTTTTGCACCTCGCTTCTGCCGGCCTTGCCGGTCAGCTCGTAAGGGCGATCGGATCCTTAAGCGGGGATCTCGTTCGCCCTTATTTCGAGTGGTATACTCCACCTCTGGTCAAAAAGGCCCAGATCATCCGCGCCATCTTGTTGGCAAGCGCCACTGCCACGACCTTGAAGGGGCGCCTGACAAGCAAATCCCTCAGCCACGGCCCGCGCCCTGTCGTCAGTTCGCACGTGGCGAAGGACGGATGCAGCCCCGGTCACAAGCAGCGATCGCAACTCCGGATTGCCCATCTTCGAGATGCGCCCCAGACGCTCCTTGCCGCCGCTCGAGTGGGCCTTCGGTGTCAGGCCTATCCAGGCAGCAAAGTGCCGAGCCGATTTGAAGCCGCCGGGATCGGGAACGAGCGCTTTGACGGCCATCGCAATAATGGCCCCAACACCGGGGATCGTCGCGAGGCGACGCATATCCGCGTCTTGCTTGGCTTGGACAACGATCTCACGTTCGAGTCTATCGATCCGCGCAGCCAGGAGCTCGATCTGCTCGACGATCTCCGCAAGTGCAAAGCGCGCAGCCGGAGGCAAGCGGGCATCAGTCTCATCCCGGATGATGACGGCAAGCGACTTGACGTTGGCGGTCCCGATTGGAGCGATGATGCCCAACTCGCCCATATGTGCGCGCAGGGCGTTGATCGCCTGAGTTCTCTGACGCACCAGCAATGCACGGGTCTTGAACACCATCACGGCTGCCTGCTGCTCAGCCGCCTTGACCGGGACGAACCGCATCGTCTTTCGCGTCACCGCCTCACTAATGGCTTCCGCATCGGCGGCATCGGTCTTGCCGCGTTTGACGAACGGCTTCACGTATTGAGGTGGCAGCAGTCTGACGTCATGGCCGAAAGCTGCGATCTCGCGCGCCCAGTAGTGGGCACTCGCGCATGCTTCCATCCCGACCAGACACTGCGGCAATTTCTCGAAGAAGCGCAGAACCTCGGCGCGGCGCAGCTTGCGATTGAACAGCGGCGCGCCTTCAGCGTCGGCGCCATGAACCTGAAAAACCTGTTTGGCCAAGTCCAATCCAATAGTGGTAATATTTTTCACGGAACGGTCCCTCCTTGTGGCGTTTGCAACAACGACCACGTTCTTAGCACTTTGATGCTGTCGGAGCGGGCCGTTCCACCTCATCAAGGGTGATGTTTGGCTGCTCGGGCGGCACAAGGTCATTTGCGGCGACGCGCTCGACGCCAACGTCTATGCGGCGCTAATGGGCGAGCAAAAAGCTCGTATGGCCCTCACCGATCCGCCCTACAATCTTAGGATAGATGGCTTTGTCGGGGGGCTGGGAAAGACCAAGCACCGCGAGTTCGCCATGGGTTCTGGCGAAATGAGCCAGGACCAATTCACCGCGTTTTTGGTGACAACAGTTGCCCATATGGCGGATTTCACGATCGACGGGGGCCTAATTTATGCGTTCATGGATTGGCGCCACCAGTTCGAACTTCTGTCTGCGGCTCGTGCATACCATCTCGCCCAGCACAATCTTTGCGTCTGGAACAAGATGAGCGGCGCGATGGGGTCTCATTACCGAAGCCAGCACGAACTTTGCCATATCTTCAAGAAGGGCAAGCTTTCCCATCTCAATACGGTGGAACTGGGTCGCCACGGGCGTAATCGCACCAATGTCTGGAGCCATCCAGGCATGTCATCTTTTGGCCACGGGCGTGACGAGGCGCTGGCAAGCCACAGCACGGTCAAGCCCGTCCAAATTTTGGTGGATGCCATCAAGGATTGCACGCGGCGCAAAGACCTGGTGCTTGACCCATTCCTTGGGTCCGGCTCGACTCTGATCGCCGCAGAAAAATCCGGGCGCGTCTGCTTCGGGATCGAAATCGACCAAATCTACTGCGACACGATCATTCGTCGCTATCAGAAATTGACTGGCACGGACGCAGTCCTCCAAGCCACCGGCGAAACGTTTGACGGATTGTCAGTGAAGCGTCTTGCCACCACCGAGGCAATCGCGAGCGCCGCATAACTGGCCACAATTTCTGCGTCCCACTCATAATTTTCGAGAAAGCCATCATGTTTGACCATCCCATAGGCGCTCAAGCTAGAGCAGATTCGATTTACTCGGGTTCATATCCCGCGGCCTCGAAATAGTTGCGGCATTCGGCAACCTTGAAAGCGGCGAGACAGTCGGCGATGACG
>JBGTMM010000456.1:0-4003 GCA_041743635.1 Bythopirellula sp. | reverse complement strand
ATCGACCATTTGCAGGCTCACATCTATGCCTGTCGCATGGCCAGTGGCCGCGAAGTGTTTCCCTGCGTCGGGTTGATCGTGAGCGGAGGCCACTCGAATCTTTATCGCTGTGAGACGGCCCTCGATTTCACACCGCTGGGGAGCACCATCGACGACGCAGCCGGGGAAGCCTTCGACAAAGTGGCGAGTATGTTGGGACTCGGTTACCCCGGCGGGCCTGCGATCCAACGCGCCGCCGAGCGCGGCGATCCCAACAAATTCCGGCTACCGCGGCCACTGGTCGATAACACTCAACGCCTTGATTTCAGTTTCAGCGGGCTCAAAACGGCGGTCCGGTATGAACTCTTCGGCCCAGGTCGGCCGGAAATGGGAATCGCCGCTGGGCTCGATCCGCAATTGGTCGCCGACATGGCCGCCAGTTTTCAAGCAGCCGTCGTCGATTGCCTGTTGGCGAAAGCCGATCTGGCCATGCAGCGCACCGGATTTTCCCGACTATGCGTTGGTGGCGGAGTCGCGGCAAATTCGCGATTTCGTGAACGCCTGGAAGAACAAGCGAATCGCAACGGCTACGAACTTTTCATTCCACCGCTTAAGCTCTGCACCGATAATGCGGTGATGGGAGCAATCGCCGTGGAGCGCTACCGCGCTGGGCTCTTTGAAGATCTTTCGCTCGACATCTCGGCGGGGTTGGTAAGGCATTAGTTTCTTGGGCCTGTTTGCGCTAACGAGTCGTGCGCAAACAAAAGTGCGGCCTGAAAAACTCAGGCCGCACCGTTTCGTTAGCAATAATCTTTGCGAATTACAGACCCTGCGCCTTTCGTTGACACGAGGGGCAATACGAAGGGCTGTTCACTGAAGTATCAATTCCTTTGCCGCCTCGGTAGAACGCGGTTTGAATGGCTTTCGTGCGCTCGCCGTTTTGGTAGGTGGCCAGCGTCTCTTGCCATTCTGCGTCGCTCACCTTGCCGGTTTTTTTGCACAACACAAATGAACCGGTCTTGTCGATGATGGCGGCAAACGGAAACTTTTCAGCCTTGAAGGCGTCGGCCACCTTCTTGCCGTATTTGGTGCTCACGTCAACGTGGCAACATTCGTAGGCACTCAGCAATTCTTCTTGCTCACCCTCGGCAGCCAATTGATCCTCGGCGGCAGCCGCCTGGGGATCGCTCGGATCGTCTAGCACGATCAGCAGTGGCCGGGCATCAGCCCGGGAGGCCTTCAGGGCCTTGCCGTAATCGGATTGCCAATCAACCGCATCCGCCGAAACTCCGAAGGTCGAGATTGCGATCACTGTCATTGCGAGAAATTCAACCATTTCAACTCCTTTCGTGGCGAGGAACACGCCTGCGCGGATTTCCTCATCCAAAAAAAATAAGTCGACCGGCGACACACCGGCCAGCACTTAATGGGAAACCATAGAGATCGAATTAGGCGATAAGTCGAGTTCAAAGGGCTCGAATGAGAAACGAACCGTCGCAAGTCATCCTGACTATTCGCCTAAACTAGGGGTAGGAAATTTAAGGAAGGACTAATGTTCCACGCGCGACAAAATCGTTAAGCAGCGCGCCGCTCCACCAGAGGAGCATTGGGCGAATCTTAACGGGTTGAAAGTCGAATTCAAGTGCAAGAAATGCGACCATGCGCTATTTTGCACGAATCACCCTAAAATGTTAGTGCCAGCGAGCAGGCAATCGCTGGAGCTAAACCATTATGGTCAAAGAAGTTGGCAGGATCACTTGCGGGCTCGCGCAAAAAGGAGGTGTTTGGAGAGTACAGCAAGAGATATTGCCGTCGCGAAGCTCGATGAGTGAAGGAAATGGGGTTGACTTGGCAAAAGATTTGTAGCTCGTTCGCGAGATGCGAATCTCATTTTCAGAGAAGTTCACATTAGAGACGGTTGTCTAATCCTTTAATCAATCCAGACAGCATACGTGCAATTTCTTCAAGTTGATTCTTAAGTTCTACGTGTTGGTCTTCAGTCAGGAGTTTTCTTCGCCAAGCCAACTCGAGTAAAGGAACGCATTCCTGTACCGAGCCGCGGGCGATGCCAAAGAAATTCTTGCGGTCTGGCTTGGTGAAGCGACATTTCCTTCGGCGATATTGGCAGAAATTGACAGAGCTGCTCGATTCAATTGATTGACAAGAAAGGCATATCCGCGAGCGAACGCTTCCGTGTGACTACAAACTGAGTCCGCAAAATCAACAGATTTTTGATAGACGACGAGCTTTTCGAAGCTGAATGCCAAAATCGAGAGCCATTGAAAGAAAGGAGAGAGTTGAGAGTAGACCGCAGGAATGGGGAGAAAGTATGAGAATTCTTCTTACTTCTGATCTCCTCTCTACTTTCTCCCCACTCCTGCTCTCTTCGGCATTAGCCGAAGTCGGGGCGACATGATTCGAACATGCGGCCTCCTGGTCCCAAACCAGGCGCTCTACCAGGCTGAGCTACGCCCCGTAACAAAAATCAAATTAAACATGCGGCCTGTCGCCGCGGCGACCACTCTCTACCAGGTCGCCCCAGCGACTCGACGTGGCGAGAAGCTTACGCCCCGCAATTCCTAGCCGGGCCGCAACGCGGTGCGGGTTTAGCCCGGAGGGCGTTGTCCATCCGGCTAGGTGGATATTAGCGACGAGACTTCCGCTCGGCAATCCGTTAGTGTTTATTTGTTCACTAACCGACTTCGCGGAAGATGCTGTCCGAGCCGGTGAGAATCGCCTTGATGCGGTCGAATTCGTCGTGATTGCTGAAGTGGATCGTGATCTTGCCTTTTCCCTTGGCTGATTGTCGCAGCTCGACTTTGGTTCCCAAAGCGAGCCGCAACTGGCCTTCCAATTGGGAAAGATGCTCACTACCAGACACGCTCACTGAAGAGGAAGTTCCCGCGCCCGGGAAAACTTTCAGCGTTCCCCCATCGGCACGTAGAATGTGCTCCTGGACCAATTGCTCGGTCGCGCGCACCGAAAGTGACTCGGCGGCGATCCGCTTGGCGAACGCCTTTTGCTCTTCTTCATCACCGAGTGGCAACAGCGCCCGGGCATGACCTTGCGATATTTCACCGGCAGCCACAAGCGATTTCACTTGCTCGGGAAGTTCCAACAAGCGAATGAGATTAGCGACCGTCGAGCGGTCGATGTTGACCCGATTGGCCAGCTCTTCTTGCGTGCAACCATACTCTTGCAAGTAGCGTTGGAACGACGCCGCTTTTTCTAGGGCGTTCAAATCTTTGCGCTGGACATTTTCTACTATCGCGAGTTCTGCCATCTGGCGATCATTGGCTTCGCGCACGAGCACCGGCACCTGTTGCCAGGCGGCAAGTTGCGCGGCTCGATACCGGCGCTCGCCGGCAATGATTTGGAATCGGCCGAACAACGGCCGCACCACAATCGGTTGCAAGAAACCGTGGGCGCGGATGCTGTCGCACAGATCGGCGATCTCGGCTTCGTCGAACTGCTGACGGGGCTGATACGGATTGCGGTCGATCATTGCCAGATCGAGCCATTGCTGAGAGCCGTTTGCAGGATTGGCTAATTGTTCGGCGGCGGCTGGCGGTTCACCCGCCTCAAAAACTTGTTCACGCAGAGGTGTCTCCGATGAGAATCCCAACAACGCTTCCAAACCACGTCCCAAGCGGCGTTCTTTATTCACGATCCATCACCTCCATGCAAAGTTCCACATAAGCCCGCGCGCCCCTGGACCGCGGAGCATATTCCACCACCGAGCATCCATGACTCGGCGCTTCCGAGACGGCCACGTCCCGGGGAATGACATTTTGAAAAACGACTTCACCAAAAAAGTCGCGAACCTCGCGATCCACTTCAGCCGTCAGTTCCAAGCTGGCGTCGTACATGGTGAGCAAAATCCCGCCAAATGATAATCGGCTATTAGGCCGTTGCATCACTTGGCGAATCACGTCGATCATTTGCGTGAGCCCTTCCATCGCAAAATACTCGCACTGGATGGGCATCAACACTTCACTCGCACTCGCCAGGGCCGTCCGCGTGA
>JBGTMM010000455.1:0-4640 GCA_041743635.1 Bythopirellula sp. | reverse complement strand
CGATGTGTTGGTCCCAACCGCGATGGTAGAGCTGCACGAACCGCACGCCGCGCTCGATCAGCCGGCGTCCCAACAGGCAGTTGGCCGCGTAGCTGCCCGGCTTTTGAACTTCCGGACCATAAGAGGCGAGGGTCGCGGCCGTTTCGCCGCTCAGGTCGGTCAGCTCCGGCACGGAGGTCTGCATGCGGAAGGCCATCTCATAGGCATGAATCCGCGCCAAGGTCTCGGGGTCGCCGATCTCGGCAGCGCGGAGCTGGTTGAGCTCGTCCAAATCGTCGAGCAGCGCGCGGCGCTGGGGGCGCGTCGTGCCGGGTGGATTGTCAAGATAAAGAACAGGCTCGGTGCCAGACCGCAGCCCGACTCCTTGGTGCGACGACGGCAAGAAACCATTGCCCCACAGCCGTGAAAAAATTGGCTGGCCCGGATTTTTGCCGGAGCCCTGCGAAACCATGGCGATGAAAGTCGGCAGATTGTCGTTCTCGCTGCCGAGTCCGTAACTGACCCAAGCGCCCATGCTCGCGTAGCCGGGCTGCTGGTTACCGGTGTTCATAAACGTCATGGCCGGATCGTGGTTAATCGCCTCAGTGTACATCGACTTGACGAGGCAAATGTCGTCGGCGATGGTCTGCATGTGCGGCAACAAATCGCTGATCCAAGTTTGCTGCTCGCCGCAGAGCCGACCAGAACGAATCGGCGCGACAACCGGATAACTCGTCTGGCCGGAGGTCATGCCGGTGAGGCGCTGGTTGCCTTTGATCGAGGGCGGAATTTCCTGGCCGTGGAATTTGGTGAGCGTCGGCTTGGAATCGAACAGGTCAACGTGCGAAAAACCTTCCGCTTGGAAGAGACAAAGAACCCGTTTGGCCTTCGGCACAAAGTGCGGCAGTTCGGCCAGACCTCGATCGGACGCGGCCGCTTGAGCGACTCGCGGCAATTGGCCCGCCAGCATACCCCCCAGCGCCATCTGGCCGATGCTTCCCGCATTCTGCGTCAAGAAGGTCCGTCGTGTCAGCAGTTGCTCATACTCTCGACATGGATTCATGATTGGGGCACCCGTCAATTGCGAGTTACGGTCTCACTCAGGTTCAGGAGCAGCGTCGCCACTTGGGACCAGGCCGCGTGCTCGGCCGGTGGAATCGTTTCATCGCGGGGCGATTCGCCCAGCGCCAGAAACCCTCGGGCAGCAGATTCGTCGGCCGTGTAACGGGCTCGTTCGCGCTCGAGCGCGCGCGAGAGCACGGCGAATTCGCGATCCGACGGCGGCCGGGAGACACACTCGAGAAACGCCCAGCGGAGCCTCTCGGAGTCTTTTTCGGAGTGCGACACGACGCGCTCGGCAAAGGCCCGCGCGGCCTCGACGAATTGCACGTCATTCAAGAGCACGAGCGCCTGCAGCGGCGTGGTAGTCGACGGCCGCGCGACGACGCAATTTTCGCGGTTGGGGGCATCGAAGGCGACCATGTTTGGCGGCGGCACGGTCCGCTTCCAGTAAGTGTAGAGCGACCGACGGTAAAGTTTTTCGCCATGATCTTGCACGAAGGTTTGCGCGGTCGCGGGCGTGCTGCCGTAGTGGCTCACTTCGCGCCACAAATCGCCGGGGGTGTAGGGATTAACGCTTGGCCCCCCCTGCCAATCGACCAAGAGTCCGCTGACCTTCAGCGCGGCATCGCGAATGAATTCCGCCGGCAGGCGAAACCGCGGGCCACGGGCAAACAGCCGATTGGCCGGGTCCTGTTCCAGCAAATCACGTAGCTGAGTGTCTCCGACACTCAGATGCGAGTCTCGGAGAGACTCGCCTACGTGGGAGGATTGCCGGTAAGTAGCCGAGGTGACTATTTTGCGGACCAGTGCTTTCACATCCCAACCACTGTCCATGAATTCGACGGCGAGCCAATCGAGTAGTTCCGGGTGACTCGGCCATTCGCCCTGAGCGCCGAAATCAGCCGTTGTGGCGACAATTCCCGTGCCGAAGAAGAGTTGCCAGAAGCGGTTGACGGCCACTCGCGCGGTCAGTGGATTTTTGCGCATCACGATCCATCGTGCCAAACCAAGCCGGTTCGCCGGGGCATCGGCGGGGAGCGGCTGCAACACGGCCGGCGTCCCCGTACCGACTTTTTCTCCCGGCTGCGCGTAATCGCCCCGCGTGAGAATAAACGTCTCGCGAGGCTTTTCGGCCTGGTCCATAACCATGGTGGGGAACTTCTTAGTGAGCGTGTCGAGCCGTTCTTCGTGATTCGCCAGCGACACCCGCAACGGCTCCGTTGCCGGTGCGTGGGCGGAATAATAGGCCTGCAACTCGCCCTGTTGCTGTGTGTCCCGGTCACGGGCTGGGGTTTCGAGGATGGTGATAATGGACTCCGGGAGCGGGCTGCCATCATCTTGACCCGTGACTGCGAACATCTCGAAGCGCGCCGCCACCAGTTTGCGGCCATGCCCGAAATTCACGTGAGCGGCCACGAAGGGCGTGGCCGCCGAATCCAAGGGTTCGGCAAATGTCAGCGTAATGTGGGCCGGCCCGTCATGTGCTAGCTCCGGCGACCAACCATTCTCGTTTCGCGTATCGAGCACATTCTCGGGTCGATACCGTGGGTCCCAACAGTTGGCCGTGGCATGATCCAGGCGTGAGATGCGATTGAGATTGATTTGATCGCCGGGCACGGCTTCAGCACTGGCGGAAAACGACGTAAGCACGAAATTCCCCTTGCCGGGCTGGGGCGGTTTTTCGTTTTCGCTTCCTGCCGGCGTGTCGCTAGCCGTGCCAAAACCCCAGCCGCCGCCGGGCGCCTCGGGCACTGGATGAAACACGATTCGCAGCCCGGTGACCGGCTGGCTCAGCTTCGGCAAGCGCAGCGACACGTCGTAGGCCAACAATTCCGCCGGCTGGGCAATCCGCACGTAGCGGGCCTCATCAATGTCGAAACCGGCCCCCGCATTCGGGGTGCTGACTTTGAGCAATTCCGTGCCGTGCAACTCGAAATCCTTGCCGCGCAAATCAAGCTCTCGCCGCTGGTCGGCTTCCCAAGCGGCCACTGTGGCAGCGGCGGGGTGCGCCAATTGCTCGTGGAGTGCCGCGATTTTATTGTGCATGATCGCCAAATCGTTCGCCGGCAACACGGTTTTGGTCTCGAACACGGGCCGCGGATTTCTGCCGCCGTCGCCGTCGAGTCCTTGGTCGCTGACCGTGTTGAAGTAAGCGAACAAATGATAATAGTCGCGCTGGGTGAGCGGGTCGTACTTGTGGTCGTGGCACTGGGCGCAGGCCAACGTCAGGCCGAGCACCGATTCGCCCAATGTCTTCACGCGATCGACGTTGTAATTGGTGAGATTTTCCTCGGGAATCGTCCCACCCTCGTGGGTCACCATGTTGTTGCGCTGAAAGCCGGTCGCGATGAGCTGGGCATCGCTGGGCCGCGGCAGCAAATCACCGGCAAGCTGTTCGACCAGGAATTGGTCGTAAGAAAGATTGCGGTTGAAGGCGTCGATCACCCAATCTCGCCATAACCAGAGGTGGCGTCCGCCGTCGATTGAATATCCATTGGTGTCGGCATAGCGGGCAGCGTCGAGCCAGTCGAGCGCCATCCGTTCGCCGAAGTGCGGACTCTCCAGCAGGCGGTCCACTAGTTGGTCGTAGGCGTGTTCACCCTGGTCCGCGACAAAGGCTTCAACCTCCGCGGCGTTGGGGGGCAGGCCGGTGAGATCGAGCGATAGGCGTCGGATCAACGTGCGTCGATCCGCGGCCGGCGACGGTTTGAGAGTTTCGGCGTCCAGCCGCGCGAGGACGAACCGATCGATTTCGTTCCGGGGCCAGGATTCGTCCGCGACACCGGGCAGCGTCGCCTTGGTTGGGGGAACAAACGACCAATGCTGGGCATATTTCGCTCCCTGTTCGATCCACCGTCGGAGAATTTCTTTTTGTTCGTCGTTGAGCGCTTGATGCGAATCTGGCGGCGGCATTTGCTCCGCTTCGTCGGTGCTGGTGATTCGCCGCCAGATTTCGCTGCCGGTTAAATCGCCGGGAGCGATCGCCACCACGCCATCCCGATCCGCATACGCCGCTTCGGCCACGTCCAAGCGAAGATCGGCTTGCCGACTCGCTTCGTTGAAACCGTGGCAGCGGAAGCACTTGTCGGAAAGAATCGGCCGGACATCGCGGTTGTAATGGGGTTCGGCAGGCTCGGCGAGCGCGAAGCTCATGCCGATGCTCCACGCCAAGAGTGCCAGAATGAGTCTACACGCTGCCATGGCCGTCTATTCTTAAGATGAGATAACACCGCCACCACCGAAAAATCATGATACTCTGGTAGCGCGGCAAATGCCATGGACGAAAACTGGTTCCGGGAAGAACTCCAGGCGCTAACGCTTCTGGCTCGCCGGACTGATTCATTTTACGACAGGCGCCTTCAGGTCAGAGACCGCGCCGTTGATGATCGTGCTTTCGTCGGAAATCTTGTCCGGCGTGACCCGTGCATGCAGCGAATCCCAATCGAGCTCCAGCGTGCCGTTGGTCGATTCATGAAGCTTGGCCCAATTCATCAAGAGGTCCAAGCAAGCGTGGTCAATGTAATCGAGATGCTTAAAATCGACTTGCAAATCCATTCCGTCGGGCACCTTTTCCAGTATGGCAGCGAGCTTGGGCAAGC
>JBGTMM010000454.1:0-6835 GCA_041743635.1 Bythopirellula sp. | reverse complement strand
GAAAACTTCGTCGCGCGGCCGATGCGTTACACGATTGAAACTCGTGACGCCGACTCTCAAACACCCACGCGGATTGAGTACGCTTGGAAGGACGCGCTCGATTGGCATCGACTGGAACTCAGCGTGGCTGAACCTCCCGAGTTTCCGACTCCAGGAAGCGAAGCCGAGTTTATCACCGAACATTACTGGGGTTACACGGCCCGCCGCGACGGCAGCACGAGCGAATATCGAGTGGAGCATCCCCAGTGGCGTGTGGCACCAGCCACGAGCGCGGAATTTTGTTGCGACGTGGCGGCCGTTTATGGCGAGCCGTTTGCTGAGACGCTGGCCGTTAAGCCAAGCTCCGCGTTTCTTGCCGAGGGGTCGGCGGTGGCGGTTTATCGAGGCACGAGACTATGTCACTCGTAGGTGCAGTCACTCATAAATGCAGAGGTACGCGGTTTCTTCGGCGACTTGAAGTTGAAATTTTTCGTTTGCGGCGACCACAAACGATTTCCCCGCGGGAAAGACTTGCCACTTGTCGCTGCCGGGGAGCTTCACGGTAAGCTCACCGCTCACCACGGTGACGGTTTCTTTCTGGCTCGTGCCGAACTCGTACTCACCGACCGCCATCACGCCGACGGTGGCATGGAGGGACTTGGTTTGGAAGGCAATCGATTTCACGTTGCCGTCGAAGTATTCATTGACTTTGAGCATGAGGGATTTTCCTGGATTTACAACACTGCAAACCGCGGGCTTGCGCCCACGGCTGTTATGGAAAGCTACGATTGTACGGCGGAAATTGGCTTCGTCTAGAAGCGGTGTCGGTTAAGATGTCACCTGACTGCCACGCACCCTTTGGGAAGCACCGATGGAAACCATTCCGCTCGCGAATTTGGCTCTTTCTTTTCTGCCGGTGGTGTTGGTTGTCGCCATCTTGCATCGCTGGTCGATCACGACCAAGACTACTTGGATTGCCCTCGTGCGGATGGTGGTGCAACTTTTGGGCGTGGGGTACGTTCTGGCCTACGTGTTTGCTGCTGAAAATGCGGCTATCGTGTTGGCCGTGCTGGCCGTGATGCTTACCGCCGCGACGTGGATTGCGCTGGGGCCCGTGGAAACCGATCGCCGAGAGTTGTTCGGCAAGGCGTTCTGGGCCATCACGGTGGGTGGCGTGCTGACGTTGGCACTGGTGACACAAGGAGTTTTGCAAATCGACCCCTGGTTCGCCCCGCGACAGGTGATCACCCTCGCCGGCATGATCTTCGCCAACTCGATGAATACGCTGAGCATCGCGGCCGAGCGATTTTTATCAGAGACAAAACAAGGAATCGATTATGAATCAGCGCGCAATAAGGCAATGAAGGCGGCGTTGATACCGCTCACGAATACGCTGCTGGCCGTGGGAATCGTGTCGCTTCCGGGAATGATGACGGGCCAAATTCTCGCTGGGGAATCGCCGCTCACTGCCGCGCGTTATCAAATCATGGTGATGAGCATGGTCTTCGGCTCGGGCGGCATTTCGGCGGCGTACTTTTTGGCGATGCTAAAAAACCGCTGATGAACGCTAATATCCGCTAATAGGAGACGAAAAAATATGAACTTTATTAGCGTATATCAGCGTCCATTAGCGGTTTCCTGTCTTTCGAGATTCCGGTTACCGTTCCCGTCGGTTTTCTCAGTACCCAGCGGATCAGCATGCCGTAGCCTTCATTAAAATACCGCCAGGAGGACGGAAAGAATGTCACATAGCGGTTGTAGGTTTGCACGTCGACCAGTTTCAGAGCCTGCTCCCTGTTGGCGACAAGATTGTCGAACCAAGCCCGCAAGGTGGGGCGGTAATCGTGGATTGAGCGATGCTCCACGCGGAAACCCGCTCCCTCGAAGGCATTGAGGTGTTCGCGATACGTGCTGCCGATTGAACCCGGGAAGTAGATCTGCGAGCAAATCGCGGTGGCGAATAAATGTGGCGGGACGCGGCAAAAGAAGTGATGCACCGCACGTCCACCGGGCTTGAGCGCGGCAAATATCTTTTGGGAGAGCGGGGCGATCTCATGGGGGCGAACGTGTTCGAAGGATCCAATTGAGTAGATCGCATCGTAGGAATTAGGCTCGTATTGACAGGTGATGAAGTTGTCGAATTTCACGTTAAAGCCATTGTTGTCGACGTTGTAGGCGACTTGTTCCTTGGAAAGCGTGAGTCCGTAAAGATTCGTTTTGTCACCCGTGTGTTCGTAAATGCGTTTAAGCATCGCCCCCCAGCCGCAGCCCAACTCCATGATCTTCTCGCCCGGTTGGGGATCGATGAGCCGCAGAATGAAGTCGGCTTTGTTCTGCTGGGCTTCTTCAATGGTTTCGTCGCCGCCCCGATGGAAATCAGCGCAGGTGTAGAACATGTACTTCTTGTCGAGAAAGAGTTTGTAAAACTCGTTCGACACGTCGTAGTGCGCGGCAATGCCGAGCACGTGATCCTGCTTCATCTTGGCGTGCAACAAGGCCCCACGGAGCGGACGCAATGGCCAGTGGTCGCGGACGAACTGGATCGCGGGGGGCAGGGGGCCGGTGATCTCTTGCCAGATGGCTTCTTCGTCGAGGGGCTCAGGCGAGCGAATTTGATAGTTCAACCAGGCGTAGGAAACGCCATAGGGAATGGCTTCGACGACGGTCATCAACTTGCGCAAGGACATGATTGGGTCTCAACATGGTCGGGTAATCGCCGCTGGCAGTCTGTTGAAAAACGCCATCGTGGCGTTTTTCAACTCGCCAAGCGTCGAGCACAGCTCGCCGCGGCTCGCAAAACAAGCGTTTGAAAAACGCTCGTTTTGGCGTCGCATCCTTGCGACGACGCAGGCGCGTTGTTTTTCAACGGGTTGCTAGGAGCCTCATATTAGCCGCCACGGCAGTAAAAGGAATGGGGCGACTGGCTTTGCACGCCAGCGGCGATTAAATTGACGGATGAAGTTCCACTGCCAAGTTGATTCCCACAGCGAAGGTTCCCGCCATGCATCAGCCCAAAAATGTCCTCGGCACCGAATTGCAGCCTTGTTCGCTCGATCCGCTCACGGGGTTCTATCGTGATGGCTGTTGCCGCACGGGTCGCGATGATTTGGGCCTCCACACAGTTTGCGTGCAAGTGAACGAAGATTTCTTGAAATTCTCCAAATCGGCAGGCAATGACTTGAGCACCCCCAACCCAATGTACAGTTTTCCTGGATTGTTGCCGGGGGATCGTTGGTGTTTGTGCGCCCCGCGCTGGAAAGAAGCGCTCGAGTGCGGCATGGCCCCGCCGGTCGTGTTGGAATCGACGCACATGTCGACGCTGGAATTCGTCGATCTTGAAGATTTGCAGGCGCACGCCGTGGAAGCTTCAGCTTAACGGGAGCAAAAAACGCAGAGAACGACAAGTCGCAGAGAGCCGCAGAGACAGAGATTAAAAATGCAAAATGAAAAATGTTCAATGCGAAATGCAAAAGTAAGAAAACTCTTCCATTTTGCATTTATCATTTTTCATTTGCCGTTTTACATTTCCTCTTCTTTAGGAACGATCGCGTACTTTACCTTTAATCACTGCGTCAGCTTGTTACTTGTTGCGCTGGTCGTGCCGATCGCCGCTGCTGAGCCACAGAGGGAAGAAATCTTAATTGGTCGCTCCGCGGAAGGTCGAGAAATTCACTGCGAAGTCCACGGCACCGGTCCCGACGTGTTGATGGTGATTGCCACGATCCACGGCAACGAATCGGCGGGGACACCGCTAGTGGCTGCGTTTGGTGACTGGTTAGTCGCGCATCCCGAAGAGCTCGTGGGGCGTCAGGTGGTGATTATACCGGTGGCCAATCCCGACGGCATGGCGGCGAAAGTGCGTTTCAATCCGCGCGGAATCGATCTCAACCGCAACTTTCCCGCCGGCAACTGGCACGAAGGGGACGTGAAGCTCCATGGCGAGACGCCCCTTTCGGAGCCGGAATCGCGCGCCGTATTGCAGGCGATTATGCGTTATTTCCCCGATCGCATGGTGAGCATTCATCAGCCACTTGAATGCATTGATTACGACGGCCCTGCCCAAGAACTTGCCGAAGCGATGGGCAAGGTGAGTCCGCTGCCGGTCAAAAAGTTGGGGGGGCTTCCGGGATCGCTGGGTTCTTTTGTCGGGGAAACGCTCAAAAAACCGATCATCACCCTGGAGCTTCCGCGAAATACGAGCAACGATTCACAAGAGCTGTGGGATACTTATGGAGCGAGTTTGGTGGCGGCATTGCGGTTTGTTGAGGAAGCGAAGGCCAATCATGAATCGCCGTGATCGATTGATGCGATTCGCAATATTTTGTTTGCTGTTCGTTGCCCCGACTATCGAAATGGAGGCGCGCCCGTTGAACGAGATCGCGGAATGCTTAGAGAAAATCGCGGCCAACGTGCCGGGAACACTGGGCTACTCGGTCATGACCGTCGAGGGCGAAACGCTCCTCAATCGGAATGCGGACGAATCGTTTCCACAGGCAAGTGCGATCAAGATTCCCATTCTGCTAGAAGTGCTTGCACAACGGGAAGCCGGCAAAATCGACTGGCACCAGTCACATTCCATCCAGCAAAACAACCAAGTCGGTGGGAGCGGAATTCTCTCGCAATTGTCGGCTGGGGGTTCGCAAATCAGCACGGGCGATTTGTGCGTGATGATGATTGTGCTCAGCGACAATACGGCCACGAACCTGCTGATTGAACTGGTGGGGATGGAAAATGTGAATCGCCGAATGGATTCGCTCGATTGCCCTCACACACGGTTGCAGCGGGTGATGATGGACACCGCGGCGAGCGCTCGCGGCGAAGAAAATGTGTCGACGCCGGCGGAAGCGGCCCGCATCATGCAATTGTTGGCTCGAGGAAAGTTTCTCAGTCGCGCGAGCAGCGACGAAGTACTGGATATTTTGCGAAAACCCAAATCAACCGCCGTCCGCAAAGCCGTACCGGCGGAAATTCCCGTGGCCAACAAGCCGGGGGCGATTTCCGGCGTGGCCACCGAGTGGGCCATCGTCGAATTGCCCGAGCGCCCGTACATCATCGTGCTGATGGGCAAAGGGGGCGAGGAGGCACGCTTCGTGGAAGCTTTCACCGAGATTGCCGAGCGCGTGCATCAAACACTGGCGGCCGAGCCATGATTAGCGATCGCCTGCTGCTCACTCTTGTCGTGCTGCTAAATCTTGGCACTATTCAATCTGCCGCTGCGCCGCCGCGAGTTCTTGTCGAAGGTTGCCAGCTCGAGCAAGTCGCACGTGAACCAGGGATTGTTACGCCGGTCGGCATGGCATTCGACGCGGCGGGTCGGTTGCTGGTGGTCGAATCGCACACTCATCAGCGGAGCGAGGATTATGCCGGACCGGCGAGTGACCGGCTGCGGATGCTCAGCGATTCCGATCGCGAAGGCCTGATCGACCGCTGGAGCACCTTTGCCGAAGGATTTCGCCACGCGATGAACGTGGCGGTGCGGCCGGATGGCGGCGTTTATCTGGTCACTCGGAGTGACGTGCATTTACTGCGCGATATCGACGGCGATGGCTCGGCGGACGTGAATGAAAAAATCGTGCGGTTACAAACCACGATCGATTATCCGCACAATGCCCTGAGTGGGATCGCGATCGACGGCGACGCGCTTTATCTCGGCGTGGGGGAGAATTTCGGCGTCGAATACAACTTGATCGGCCGCGACGGCAAGTCGATCAAAAGCATCGGCGGGGTGGGGACCATTTATCGTTGCCGGCTCGACGGTTCGGCTTTGCAGCGCCATGCCGAGGGATTTTGGAATCCGTTTTCCCTGTGCCTGGCGGAAAGCGAGTTGTTTTGTGTCGATAACGACCCCGATTCGAGCCCGCCGTGTCGGTTGATTGACGTGCAACCCAAAGGCGATTACGGTTTTCGCTTTGAGTACGGCAGGGCAGGGGTGCATCCGCTGCAAGCGTGGAACGGCGAACTTCCCGGGACGCTGCCGATGGTTTGCGGAACCGGGGAAGCGCCTACGGCGGTGGTGTTTCATCGCGGTTTTCTGTGGGTCACCAGTTGGGGCGACTATCGCATCGAGCGTTACCAACTCACGCCGCAGGCTGACGGCATGTACTCCGCTGAGCGAACGATTGTGGTTCAAGGAGACGCCGATTTTCGACCGACGGGAATGGCGGTCGCGCCGGACGGTGCGCTATGGTTTGGCGACTGGGTGGATCGGAGTTATCCGGTACATGGCAAGGGAAGGGTCTGGCGGTTGGAATTGCCGGAGGAGATGAGGGCCGAATTTGCACCGCTCACCGCGAAACCGCAAGCGATGGGGTCAAGTGAGTTAATAAAGTTGCATGCGTTGAGGTGTCAAAACAGTACGCCGCGTGAGGAATTGATTGAGATTTTGAGAAATGCGCTGACGAGTTCGGATTCCGACGTGCGGTTGTTTGCCGTGCGTTGGATTGCGGAGGAGCATTTTGCGGAGCTGCGGCCGGATGTGGAAAAACTCTTGGACGTGTCGCCGCCGAGTGAGCGATATTTTCTCGCGGTGTTGGCGGCCATTGATTGGCTCAGCCGCGAGCCTGGTCAGCGTGACGCGGGAATTGCCGATGGATTGCTGGTTCGCGAGCTGCGCGATCCGCAGCGGAGTGCTGAGATCAAAACGCTCGCGCTCAATCTCATGTCGCCCGATTACAAAGGTCTCACTTTGAATCTCCTCACTGAACTTGTGCGAGGAGATCATGGGCCTTTGCAAATTGCTGCTGCGCGGACGATTGCCGAGCGGACTGACGCCGAAAGGTTTTCCTTGCTTATGGAGATCACCAACGATCAATCTCTAAGCGACGTCGTGCGCGTGGAAGCCCTGGCGGGGTTGGCT